>NZ_JBKHUP010000044.1:0-61846 GCF_046565525.1 Coleofasciculus sp.
GCTGACCCTACCGGGGAAACATACATTGTATTCGGCGCACAAGAGGGTTTCGATGCCAATCTTAACCTGTCTCAACTCGATGGTAGTAACGGTTTTATCCTCAACGGTATTGATAGCTCTTATAGCTCAGGCAGTTCGGTCAGCTCGGCTGGAGATATCAATGGAGATGGGATTGATGACCTAATTATCGGCGCACCTTTTGCTGACCCTACCGGGGAAACATACATTGTATTCGGCGCACAAGAGGGTTTCGATGCCAATCTTAACCTGTCTCAACTTGATGGTAGTAACGGTTTTATCCTCAACGGTATTGATAGTTTTGATAGCTCAGGTAATTCTGTCAGCTCTGCTGGAGATATCAATGGAGATGGTATTGATGACGTGATTATCGGAACAAGGAGTTTTTACTCCGCAGGAGAAACATACATCGTATTTGGCTCCTCTGAAGGTTTCGATGCCAATTTTAACCTGTCTCAACTCAATGGTAGCAACGGTTTTATCCTCAACGGTATTGATAGCTCTTATAGCTCAGGTTACTCGGTCAGTGGAGCTGGGGATATCAACGGTGATGGTATTGATGACGTGATTATCGGCGCACCTTTTAACATAAATGCAGGGGAAACCTACATTGTGTTTGGCTCTTCTGAAGGTTTCGATGCTAATTTTAACCTGTCTCAACTCGATGGTAGCAACGGTTTTATCCTCAACGGTATTGATAGCTCTGATAGCTCAGGTCGTTCGGTCAGCTCTGCTGGAGATATCAACGGTGATGGTATTGATGACGTGATTATCGGCGCACCATCAGCTGACTATGGTGCAGGAGAAACATACATCGTGTTTGGCTCCTCTGAAGGTTTCGATGCCAATCTTAACCTGTCTCAACTTAATGGTAGCAATGGCTTTGTTCTTAACGGTATTGATGAGCGTGACTTCTCAGGTCGTTCGGTCAGCAGCGCTGGAGATATTAATGGTGATGGTATTGATGACTTGATTATCGGGACAAGGGGGTCAGGGGAAACTTATGTGGTTTACGGTAACATTCCCCCAGAACTTGACCTCAATGGCAGTGCAGCAGGCATTAACTTTACCACCACTTTTACCGGAAGTGCTGTCTCCATCGTCGATCGCACTAACTTAACTTTAACCGACCCCAACAGCACCACCCTCGCCAACGCTACCGTAAAAATCACCAATCTCCAAGATGGTGCAGCCGAAATCCTTGCTGCTGATACTAACAATACCAATATCACCGCCAATTACGATCCGATTCTTCGCACGCTCATCCTCAGCGGTGAGGATACCGTCGCCAACTACCAACAAGTCCTCAGAACCGTCACCTATAACAATACTGCCGCCACCCCCGATACCACTGACCGGATTATCGAATTTGCGGTTAATGATGGAGAAGCGCACAGTAACCTCAGTACCTTCGCCACCACCACCCTTACCATCGACTCCACTCAACCTCCCATCGATGGCACACCCAAAAAAGATACCTTAGTTGGCACTCCAGATAATGATCTAATCAACGGTTTCGGCGGTAATGACACGCTCGCTGGCGGACTCGGAAATGATACTATCTTCGGCGGTGACGGCAATGATGTCCTGCGCGGCGACCTCAACAGTCGCTCCCCCGGTGGTACTATCGGTGGCGATGATATCATCTTCGGTGGTGCTGGTAATGACCGCATTGGCGGCAAAGGCGGTAATGACCAACTCTTTGGCGAAGCAGGTAACGACCAAATCTGGGGGGATGACGGCGATGATATCCTACGCGGCGGTTTAGGTAACGACACCCTCGTCGGTGATGACTTCTCCGGCGGGAAGGGTAGCGATACCTTTGTCCTGGCAATTAATGAAGGTAAAGATACAATCGTTGACTTCCGCAAAGGTGAAGATTTAATTGGCTTAGCCGATGGTCTAAGTTTTGGTCAGTTATCGATTACTCAAAATGGAAAAAATACGCTGATTAGTGTTGAACAAGAGAAGTTAGCCATTCTCCAGGGAGTGAATGCTAACCTCTTGACAGAAGCGGATTTTACCATCATCAGTTAGAAAATCGGCGTCGTGGAAAAACGATAGTAGGGGCGTATTGACGTGCATTGGTGTCAACTTAAGTCACAACCCTTACCCATTCTCGTTTCCAGCTTTAGGGTGGAAATTCCTTAAGCGGCTGGAGCCGCTTGTCAAAGGAGGCGGAGCCTCAAGAGAGGCATTCCCAGGCTATGCCTGGGAACGAGAGTGTGCCTGGAAAAACGACAGCCCTTAAGCTATGGCGATTAGAAATCACGGCTATACAAACAAAGTCCGCCTACGCGGACTAACGAAAAGCTAAGTTTTGAAACCCGCGAAGGCGGGTTTTGTTTGTGTAGCTGCGGTTTCAACCGCCCAGAGTTGTGTCTACAATTTTGCTACAGTAAGCTTATTTGGCTGTCTGCCCTCTGGCTTGTGTTGGAAAAAATCGATAAATATCTATTCACTCGCCACCCTCAACCACGCTTGCAGGGCGCTTGGAATTGCGCCCAAGTCGGATTTTTTATCTTTCCCTGGTTTCCGGCTGTGGGGGCTGTGGGTGTGGGTTTTGCCTTAATCGGAACCTGGTGGCAAGACTATCGCCGGATTATTCGGCGTCCTCTAAACTGGGGACTGGGAATCTTGAGTCTTTGGCTAATTTTCAGCGCGACGCAAGCCTATAACCCCACGGAAGCATTCCTCGGTTTAGCCAATTTCCTGCCATTCTTAGCTTTTTTTGCCGCATTCAGTGCCTTAATTCAAACACCAGCCCAGCTACGGCGTCTCGCCTGGATTCTGGTGATTCCTTCTGTACTGGTTGTCATTCTCGGCTTCGGGCAGTTATTTCTCGGTTGGGTGCATCCGCCGCAGTTTCCCGCCTTGTTGGGTTGGGTATTAGAAGCCCAAGGAAATCCACCGGGGCGGATGGCTTCGGTATTCATGTACGCCAATATTCTGGCGGCTTATCTGCAAATTGTCTTTACTTTAGGATTAGGGCTCTGGATTGAGACGTTTCAAGCTTGGCGACAGCAGAGAGCAGGGGGAGCAGGGGGAGCCGGGGGAGCTGGGGAAGCTGGGGGAGCAGGCGGTGTAGGGGCGGGTTTGACGGATAACTTATGGCGCCAAACCGATAACTTAACTAAACCCGCCCTTCTGGGGGAAGCAGGGGGAGTCCTCTTATTTTTAACTGGGGTGGAAATTGCTAATGCGATCGCGCTTATCCTTACTCATTCCCGAAATGCTTGGGGTGGGGTGATTGTTGCGAGTCTGGCTTTTGCACTTTACCAAGGCTGGCGCCCCTTAGTGGGGATAGTCGTCGCTGCGGCTGTCGCTGTACCATCAGCGGCGTTTAGTCCCTCACCCTTACGGGAAGGGTTGCGAATGATTGTTCCGGCTTACTTTTGGGCGCGACTCACGGATCAGCTTCATCCCGATCGCCCCGTGGCGTTGATGCGGATAACTCAATGGCGCTTTGCTTTGTCCCTGACTCAGCAGCGCCCTTGGACTGGTTGGGGATTGCGGAATTTCACGCTACTTTACGAACAGCAGATGGATCTGTGGCTAGGTCATCCCCATAATCTTATCCTGATGTTGACGGCTGAAGCGGGTATTCCGGCTACAATCCTATTTTGTGGCTTAGTTGGCTGGATTTTCGGGCAAGGCGTTCTCTGGATCAACAAAGCGCGATCGCTCTCAAGTGGCGATCGATTAATCGTCTTTAGTTATTTAGTCGCATTCGGTGGCTGTATCCTATTCAATATGCTGGATGTCACGCTCTTTGACCTACGGGTGAATACCTTAGGATGGCTACTTCTATCCGCGATCGCTGGGGTGACGGCTTCCAGAAGTCATCAAAACAAAGGCGATTCATCCGTACAGACGTAGTACACAAAAGACAAGGGAATTCATCATTCAACCTACAGTTTTTCCAAATAAGTTAACAAGTCTGCCATTTCCTGAGGACTAGGCTGGAACTTTGGCATCGGGGGGGTTTGACCACTAATCACCTGCTCAATCAAACCACTCGGCGATCGGTGTTTAGAAATATGCTGTAAGCTAGGTCCGACCTTACCATCAGCCTGCATACCATGACAATCGGCACAATTGATTTCAAAAATAGCCTGTCCTCGAACTGGATCACCGTTGAGGGACAAAACTTTCTGCATATAAGGATCGGAAACTTGCAGCATCTGAAATCCGAAGATACTGATGCCGAACACGAACAGTAGCGCGAGTACCACCATGGTAATCCGCCGAACTAGGACTTGAGGTTGGTCAAGCTGGTTCTCCAAGGGATCTCCTGCCAAGTTGAGAATTTCTGAACAAAGTTAAACTGGACTTACACTGCAACACAGGTAGAGTTACCCAGGAGGGTAATAGTGTAACAGATTGGAAAGAAGTATGTCGATTAATAAACATAGCTTAAAATTTATAGACTCAGTAAGCAAGTTGGAATCATGGATGTAGTGCAGCCAGCAATCTGGAAGCGGCTGATTCCCTGGTCTTGCTGGTATTGAGTAGCAATTGGGTCATCTCACCTAGTAGGATGAGAAACAAGTAAAAAAACTTAGTCTTTGGAGAACGATCATGATCGAACCACTGCTGTCGGGAATTGTTCTCGGCTTAATCCCTGTGACTTTGGCTGGATTATTTGTCGCCGCCTACCTCCAATATAAGCGGGGGAACGAATTGGGATTATAATCAACAACACTCCCAGCCCTTGGGTTAGGGGTTGGGGAGATGGGGGAGATGGGGGAGATGGGGGAGTTAACTCACGCGCCATGCCCTCGAAAGTCGTCAAGGCTCAAAACTCTCATCCTTCCCCCTGAGGCGGTAAAAAGCTAAGGCTGTGTTACCGTAGACTTTCTGGCGACAAATTTCTAGGGGGGTAATGGGTTGAGGTGTCCAGTAGTTAGGGCTATATTCCACCGCTAATTCACCTTGATCCGCCAAGAGTTGATAATGGGCGATCGCTTCTAGAACCGGATTGTACAAATCACTGGCATAAGGGGGATCAAAGTAAATCCGGTCAAATTGCTGATCAGCCAGGGTTTTTAATCGCCCCACCACATCTCCCCGCACCACCTGGAAAGTTTGCTCAGGTTGAGCAAGGTACTGCCAATTCTGTTGCATAATAGAACAGGCTTTGCCCTTTATGTCAATGCCTACCACTAAAGATGCGCCGCGACAGAGGGCTTCAGCGCCCATAGCACCTGTACCCGCACAGAGATCCAGCCAACGACATTGTGCGATCGCACCTTGCCAGATATTAAATACCGCCTCCCGTACCCGTGCGGGTGTCGGGCGGGTTTCTAGTCCAGGTAAAGTTTTTAGCTGTCGGTTTCCATAAATTCTCATGAATCATATCAAGTTCGGTAATATCAGTTGTGTTTGACATCCTCCCCAACTTACTTCGTATTAGTTGAGGATTCCTTAAATCGCTTTAAGGATTTCCTGGTTCGCGGACACTTATCTAGGTCAATGACCCCCGACAGTACGTCTAGCCAGGCAATTTCGGGTACGGCTTGCCCAGTCGCACCTACACCGTGAGGCTGAACGCTCACGGCGAAGCCTCGAATCATCACGACTTGTGCCGCAGCAACATCTCGATGGGTGGTGTACCCGCACTCATGGCAATTGTGGATTCTTACTGATAAATCCTTCTTGCCTGTGTGGGTTTGACAACGAGGACATTGCTGCGAGGTATAATCAGCATCTACCTTGGCAAAGTAAACTTGTTCTTTCCAACAAACCCATTGCAGGATATTGACAAACTGACCAAAGCCAGCGTCCAAGGTATGCTTTCCTAGCATCCCTTTTGCCCAAGTCCTGAAGTTGATATCTTCAACAAATATCATGCCGGCATCTTGGACTAGGTGGTGAGCTAGTTTAAAATGAAAGTCTTTGCGGGTGTCATGAATTCGTTGGTGCAATCTAGCAATCTTCAGATTGAGTTTTCGCCAGTTCTTAGACCCTTTTTTCTTGTGCTTCAATCGGCGTTGTAGCAATTTAAGCTTACGGTGCAATGAATCAAAGAATCGAGGTCTTGCGATTAACTCCCCATCAGATGTTGCTAAAAAGTTTTCTAATCCCAAGTCAATCCCAATCGGATGACCACCTGGCATTACATCAGGTATTTGTACATCACACTGTAATGACAGCATGGCGAAATACCCAGAGGCTTTTTTAACTATCCGAACCTGCTTTAAGGTGAACCCGTCTGGAATTGGACGAGATAACCTCATCTTGACCCATCCCAACTCAGGCAACTTGATTGATTCTCCATTGACTGGATTAGTCTTGAACTGAGGGAACACAAAGGAGCGCATTCTCCATGGTTTTTTGAACCTAGGAAAACCCATCCCTTTCCGACTCATATCAAGAAACGCTGTTTCAAGTTTCCTCAACACTTGTTGTAAAACTTGGGCATTTACTGATTTAAGTTCAGGATTGTTTTTTCTTGCCTCAGCTAAAGACTTGGCTTGCAAGTTGTAGTTAGGAAATGGTGCATCAGCCGGTATAATGTATTCACAGATGAGAGAGCAAGCGTTAAGATCAGATTTCCGAGAATTGAGCCAATCTTTACGTTCGCGTAAAGCATAATTCCATGCCTTACGACAAACTTCCAAATAACGCTCAATTGCCGCTACTTGTTCAATTGTTGGCTCAATTTTGTACTCGTAAGTTAATGTCAACACAAGTCTCACCTCCTTTCTACAAAATCATATAACACTTTGTAGAAAAAACCAATGCATCTGTAAATTCAATCGGGTTTGACCGAATTGAATTTACCTTGGGGGAGTCCAATGTACCCCCAACCTACTCCACGCTCTCGCTATCGCGTCCCGCTTCAAAGATACGTTGCGTAGAGGATGGGGTTCTATAGCTCCCCCTCTCCCCCCACGTTTCGATAGAAGAGTAACTTTTTGTCCCCATAACTATGGGTATGATAGACGAACGACCCAAACTGATATGATATTAGTAGATTATACTCTTAAGCTGAATGGCACGCTCCTGCCAGACTGGTGGGCAGTGTCCACCCTACGGTATTTATAAATCATTTATGCAGTCCTACGAAATTGAAACTCCTCCCTGGTGGGTGCAACGCTGGATAGACTTACTCAATTCCTATCGCTTTAAAAAGCGTTTGGAACGCGCCCGCAAATACGCCAAAGAAGGCAATGTCCTCAGTATTGAGTTTGAAGGTCCTCAGGTGTTGGCACGGGTACAAGGAACAGAACCCGATCCCTATCAAGTTTCTCTATCAATTGACCCGTTTACCGATGAAGACTGGGGTTATGTGGTGGAAACTATGGCGCAAGAATGTATTTATTCGGCTCAATTATTAGCCGGAGAAATGCCGGAAAATATTGAACAGGTGTTCACCGCTAATGGGTTGAGTTTATTTCCATTCACCCTTTCGGATATTCATTCAAAATGTAGTTGCCCTGATCCGCAAAACCCCTGTAAACATATTGGTGCAATTTACTATCAATTAGGCGATCGATTTAGTGAAGATCCCTTTGTATTATTCCAGTTACGGGGACGCACTAAAGCGCAAATTCTGGATGATTTGCGTCGCTTACGCAGTACGGGGGGTGTAGAACTAAAACCTGAGGAGAAAGCAGAGGTTGAGTCCAAATCAAGTCAATCAGAGGTTAAATCCAGTCGATTAGATGATAATCAGCAAAATGAAGGAAAACCAGCCGTTTCTGTTCCAGTTAAACTTGAGCAATTTTGGCAATACGAAGAACCTCTTGATCCCTCTCTGGTTGTAATTACTCCTCCTCCAGACAATCGCACTGTATTGGATGTTTTAGGGGCGCTCCCCTTAGCAGCGGCTGATAGTCGTGTCATGCAATATTTTCGGGAAGTTTATCAACTGGTTAGTCAACAGGCGATGATGTCCGCATTGAATCGGGAAACCTAATATTTTGGTTTTAGGTGAGTTAGTTGTGCAATTATTCGGAATGCTATTTTTATTGGCGGGGATAGTGATACGCTTGCCTGTATTACAGGTGGGATTGCTCAGGCATTTTATGGCGGTGTTCCTCAGGAAATAGCTCAACAAAGCTTGACTATTCTTGATCAGCGTTTGTGCGCGATCGCCAATAGATTTAATTCAAAGTATTCAGTCACATAAATTTATAGTCTAAAACCTTATACAAGCTGACTCAGGTTGTGTTCTACTCAACTGAAAAGTGCTGTATTGATTATTCCCGAATACTTGAATGGCTTCTCGGCGCGAAGTTGATTGCAGCGTTTGAGTAAATTATCATACAATGTTAACTGTATTACCAGTTTTACAGTGTCTTACGGTTTTGAGCGCCTTTGAGAGGGCAACTCCTCTAGCGCTTGGCACAAAAGCGGGTAAAAGGGTGGGAGGCTCGCCGCGTTTGCTGGAAAATGGAAACCACTCATCACTAAAAAAGAGCGAGTTACCATCGTGTAACAGCAAGCCAGAACCCTTACTCCTTGCTGAGTAGATTGTCACGCTTTGTAGGGGAGAATGCTTGGACGCGGTTTAGCTAAGCAAGGTTCAGCTCATCCAATTCAGACACCAGCATGGCTATCCCAGAGGATGCTATCCGCCTAACACTGGACAACTGTGGATAACACAACCATTCCAGTTATGGATAGCCAGTCTCAGCAAACGCTACGTTATCAGGGTCATGGAATCTATAAGTGCTTGCCAGCTTATAGTCTAAAAGCCGTTTAGGTTTAAACAGGTGATTTAGGTATAGCCCAGTGACCTAGGCACAACAAGCCTTAATAACATTGACGAGGCACAATTTACCCTGGAAACAGGAGTTTTCGTATTATGCGAGTTTTCGTAATCAACCAAAACTTGGAACCACTCTCTCCTTGCCACCCCGCCAAAGCCAGAAAGCTACTTTCTTGTGGTAAGGCAGCCGTGTGGAAGCGATACCCTTTTACCATCATCATGAAACAGGAGGTGAAAAATCCTGTGAACAGAGAACATCGATTGAAAATTGACCCCGGTTCAAAAGTAACTGGACTAGCCATCTTAGAAGGAAGTCGAGTTTTATTTGGGGCTGAGTTAACCCACCGAGGGCCCGCAATAAAGGCAGCTCTAGAAAGTCGTCGTGCTATTCGCCGGGGACGCCGAAACCGTCATACTCGATACCGCAAGCCTCGATTCAACCGCTTCCGTCCCATCGGTTGGTTGGCTCCTAGTCTCCAACATCGGGTAGACACTACTCTAACTTGGGTAAATCGGTTGAGAAAGTTGGCTCCAATTTCTTTTATTTCAATGGAACTGGTACGGTTCGATACTCAGCGACTCAATAACCCGGAAATAGCTGGTATCGAGTATCAAAAAGGAGAACTTTTTGGTTACGAAGTCCGGGAGTATCTATTGACCAAATGGAACCGTCAATGTGCTTACTGTGGAGCCTCTGGCGTTCCTTTACAGGTGGAACATATCCACCCCAAATCCAAGGGCGGCAGCAATCGGGTTTCTAACCTATGTTTGGCTTGTCAACCATGTAACATCAAAAAAGGAACCCAACCGATTAAACAGTTTATAGCATCGAAACCTGATATTTTACAGCGGATATTAGAAAAAGCCAAACGCCCCCTTAAAGACGCCGCTGCCGTCAACTCGACTCGATGGGCGTTGTATCATCAGCTAGCAGCTACGGGTTTACCAGTTGAAACGGGGACAGGTGGAATGACAAAGTTCAACCGCACCCGCTTAGGTTTACCGAAAACCCATTGGCTCGATGCTGCAAGCGTTGGACAATCAACCCCAGAAAATCTAATAACTCGAAATATTAATCCCTTGGTAATCAAGGCAACGGGACATGGGAGGAGGCAAATGGCACAAATCAATAAATTTGGCTTCCCGCGTCAGAAGAAAGATGGCAGTCATAGCGTTAGAACTCGCACCAAAGAGTTTCATGGATTTAAGACAGGCGATATAGTTCGTGCCATTGTCCCCACCGGGAAGAATCAAGGAACACATGTTGGACGAGTGACAGTGAGAGCCGGTCGGGTCTTTGACTTGACTACAGTTAAAGGAAAACTGCAAAGCATCAACTGGAAGTATTTCGAGCTAATCTGGAAAGCTGACGGTTACACTTATGTCCACAAAGGAAAGAAATGTCCATTGATGCGAGCGATTAGAGGAATAGCGATCGCACAAGCTCATTGAGTACCCAAATGGCGCTCAGACTCTATCTGAACGATTAAATATGACAATGCAGCAGCCAGATCAAGGCGGGAAAGGGGATCACTCCCCAGATGTGCTGTCACCAGAACAAGCGTGGAAACTTTTGACAGCCTTACTGGGTAAAGAACGCATGTTGCAGGATCGGGGCGCACAGAAAGTTTTACCTCTACTGTGTGAATGGCTGGGGTATCTATCGTTAGGCATAGAGTTAGTCGGGCGATACTTAGCACAACACCCCGATTTATCTTTAACCGATATACTCAAACGGCTGGAAGCGCAGCGATATCCTGATCAAACAACTAAACCGCCAAGCCAGCCGACACTCCAGTGGGGAATCAATACCCTTTTGGAATACGTCTGGAGAGAACTCAATCCCATCACCCAACAAGTAAGTCAACTTTTGAGCTTATTTGCCCCAACCCTCTGGCGTTGGCAATGGTTAGAATCTGCTAGTGACTTCTTGCACTGGAGACAGGCAGATCTCAACCAAGCTCAAACTCAACTTGATCAGTGGCGTTTGATTGAGTCGGTGGCAAATCGCCAAGGTTGCTACAAAGTTCAGCCCTTAATTCGGGAGTTTTTTCGCAAAAAATTGGAGGCGTTAGATTCACCCGCCATTTTTGTGTCTCATCCTCCTTATCCTTTTCCCAAACCGTTGTCCCAGCCAATCCCCAAGCCACCTCAACCGGATAGTCAGCCTTTGCCAAAACCAATTTCCCACGACTACTCAACTCAGCAGACGCCACCTCCCAGAGAATGGCATTCATTCCTCTCCTCTTATGCTGACGTCCCTGGTTCCGGTGAAAATTGCCCTATTGATCAGCAACTCCATTTTCCGATTACGAATCCCACCTGTTCGTGTCAACGAGACAACTCTCAAATTACCAATTCAGGAGTTTCCCCAAAAAGCAAGAACAAAGCACCACCCTTCAAAAAACTCCATGCTGATGACTTCAGGCAGGCTTTTACCGCTATTGTTGTTGAACTGGTTCAGCCAATTCCTGATTCTCCTACCCCAGAACAGATCACGTTCTTGGAAGAGATACTGCCTCACATTCAAGAAATAGTTCAAACCCTAGAATCAGCCGTAAGGGATGAGGATTCACTCTGCTTATTTGACAGTTTGGGCAAATTCTATAGTCAAGGATTAACAGATTTACTTTGGCTATTTGATCGCTTAGGCAGATTTTATCAGCATCAGGGAATGGTTGAGCAGGCAGAATCCTGGTTTAGGCACTGCATATTCATCGCCCAAGCCGCTTTTGGCGAGGAACATCTTGATGTTGCTACTAGCTTGAATAATTTGGCAGGATTGTACTATACTCAAGGTCGCTACAGTGAAGCTGAACCTCTTTACTTGCAAGCCTTAGAGGTGAGAAAACATCTGTTAGGTAATCATCATATCGATGTTGCTACTAGCTTGAATAATCTGGCAGGACTTTACTATGCTCAAGGTCGCTATAGTGAAGCTGAACCTCTTTACTTGCAAGCCCTAGAGCTGAGAAAATCTTTCTTAGGCAATTACCATCTTGATGTTGCCAGTAGCCTCAACAATTTGGGATTATTGTACTATACTCAAGGTCGCTACAGTGAAGCTGAACCCCTTTACTTGCAATCCTTAGAGCTAAGAAAATATCTCTTAGGCAATTGCCATCCGGGTGTCGCGACTAGCATCAACAATTTAGCGGGACTCTACAATTCTCAAAAACGCTACAGAGAAGCGGAATCACTATTGGTTCAGGCATTAAGTTTGAGTGAACAGCATTTAGGAGATGATCATCCTAATACGGCTATTTTTCGGAAAAATTTATCCATTCTCAGAACTAAGATGAAGGCTAATCGTAGCTGGTGGCAGTGGTTAGGGGAAGTTATTCAACCTAAACTCTAAGCAAACTACAAAAATAAGAGACGTTCCGCCGGAACGTCTCTACCAAACATTCATTTGTCTCAAGCTATCTGTCTGCTGCTATATAGAAAAAGGCAGAAGGTTTATTACGGGTACGTGGTTGTTTGGGCATTAAACAGCAGACACTTTTAAGCTACTCGGTTCTCCCAGTTTTCCTTCTAAAACCACACCCCGTTGATTGGTGTGGAGATGGCGCAGAATTTTATAAATGGCTTCTATTTGGTCACTCGCCCCTGCTTTGTGTGCCAACTCTGATAAAGACATGGGTTCTCCTTGATCTTGCAAGACCTGAATTACCCGTTTCTGTAAATCCAAAATCGCAGCGGCGGCTTTTTTACCCGCTTCTACTCCAGGTTGATGGTAAGCATTGATATTAACCAGGGAGGCATATAATCCCACAGCCCGATCATATAAAGCAATCAGTGCTCCAACCGTGCGAGGATTGACTTGGGGAATTGTCACGGTAATTGAATCCCGTTGATTGTCATACAAGGCTTTTCGGGTTCCCTGTAATAAACCGGATAAATAGTCACCGGAAGTTACCCCCGCTTCTACCTCTGGGGAATTTCCCTCGCGATCGTGCAATACTTCAATAAAGGTGACAAAGAAATTGGGAACCCCTTCGCGCAACTGCTGCACGTAAGCATGTTGATCCGTTGAGCCTTTATTGCCGTAAACTGCAATTCCCTGATGTACAGTATTACCATTGAGGTCTTTTTCCTTACCCAAGGATTCCATGACTAATTGCTGGAGGTAGCGGGAAAATAACAACAGGCTATCTTTGTAAGGTAAAACCACCATATCTTTTTCACCCTTACCATTCCCAGAAAAATACCAGGAGAGTGCCAGCAACGCCGCCGGGTTTTCGTGGAGATCATGGACACGGGTGGCACTATCCATTTCCTTCGCACCTGCCAGCATTTGGCGGATATCAATCCCTTGCAGTGCAGCGGGTAACAGTCCCACCGCTGACATTTCTGAGGTGCGTCCTCCTACCCAGTCATACATGGGAAAAGTTGCCAGCCACCCTTCGGATTTTGCCAGTTTCTCTAAAGTACTATCTTCACCCGTAATCGCCACGGCATGGGCAGCAAAGTCTAGTTTCTGGGATTCGTAAGCTTTTTTTGCCTCAATCATACCATTGCGGGTTTCCGGCGTTCCTCCGGACTTAGAAATGACTAAGACGAGTGTGCTAGCCAGACGGTCTTGCAGTTTAGCAATTGTGGCATCAATTCCCGCCGGATCAGTGTTATCTATAAAATGAATTGCTAGGGGTGGGATGTTAGGGGCAAGGGCATCAGCGACAAACTCAGGACCTAATGCTGATCCGCCAATGCCAATGGAAAGAATATCGGTGAATTTAGATGAACCTGGGGGATGAATCGCACCACTATGGACTTTCGAGGTAAAGGATTCAATCTTCTCTATGGTTGTGAGGACATCTTGACGCAGTTCGGGGGTTGGCGCTATGTCAGGATCTCGTAACCAATAGTGACCCACCATCCGATTTTCATCAGGATTCGCGATCGCGCCCCCCTCCAATGCCTCCATATCCTGAAACGCCTTCTCAAACTTAGGTCGCATCGCCTCGACAAAGGCATGATCAAATCGCATACGGCTGACGTCGAGGTAAAAGTCTAACCCTTGGTGGTAATAGAGCCAGTCCTGATAGCGTTGCCAGAGTGCAGCGGCGTCCATAAGTAGCTTCTCAAATTCCTGTTTTTACCAATCACAAGTGTATGTTGTCCGGGGATCAGTTGTCAGTTTTCCTTTTTCAGTGGCTTAGTCTTATGAGCCGTATGAAGAGTTGGGTTACTAGGTTGCAACTCTTCGAGAATACTTCGCCTACGTTCCTCAACCCTCCCCTACCAACAGGTGTTCCAATGGCTCCCTCTGCCCCTGCCTTCTGAAAGCCTGCTGCGTCCTCAAATATACGGCTTGGGCAACACGCGCAAAAACTTGACGATGTGACCCGTCACTTCAATCCCCACCATATAGTTATCGATGGTAAATCGGTAAAAAATAGCATCTGAGCCGATGGGGTGAAGCCCTGGCAGGTCGTGAATGCTTCTGAGATGCATGAACTTCTCAAAAACCATCTCATAGACCTGCTGATAGGCAGCCGACTCTAAGTTTTTGAGATCTTGTAGGAAAGACCGCGCATAGCGTACTTCTAGGCTCACAGGATATATTCTGATTCCCCACGAATCATTCTAATCTTTCTGCGAAGATTTTAGGGCAGATTAAGCAGTCGCAGCGCCTCTTCGCGGGTCATCGCATCTCCGGGTCGAATCATTCGCATGGACTCTTGCATGGCGGAGAGCATATACAAGTCATAATAGAGCGGTTGTAGAACTTTCCAGGCGTCTGCCAAGCTTTCATCAGGGAGTTGATCAACTAAATTAGGTAACTGTTGGGTTAAGCGTTGCAATCGACCTCTGAGTAAATTCATCAGCAAAGAATGCTCCAATCGAGTCGTCAAAGGTAGGGTGGGTCAAGGTACGACAATTAAGTCGGATGAATGGTTTGATCAATACCCAACTAAGTTTGCATTAAATAGAATTTATTGACAATACCTAGACTCATCCTGGTCAACTATTATTTGCCAAAACCGCTAACATTTGCACAAGGCAATCGTTAACCGCTGAATTTGAGCAGCAATCCATGTCCTGTGGGGCGAAGACAGTGGCGACTACGAATGGTGCGATCGCGCACTGTGCTATTCTCGTCAACTTCCTAAAACTTGATACCTCTTGCCCACCCTACAGCTCTTTTCACGAGAAGCGAAGGGTCAAGTAGGGGCGGGTTTAGTCACATCTGGGTGTCACCGAAAAGATAGTAGTGAAACCCGCCCCTACACGATAACCAAAGGTGATATATTTCCAATCAAATACGCTTCAATCCACACCTATTCTGCTTCGGGATTCAGCCGAATCATCGCCCAAGTCGTATAGGTTCCAATCGGACTCCAAATCATATAAGGTAGTAGCAAAACCGATGCCCAAACTGAGATAGGATAAACCAAAAGTGCCAAAATAATACTCAATATAGCCCCCGTCCCCCCAATCATCGTACCCACCTTGAGACTGCGAAGTCGGCACATCACTGGCGTATAGGCAATTGTTACTATTTCCACCAGCAAATATAACCCCAAAATCTGCCACGTTTGAGGGCGCCCTGGATTAGTATCCCATACCACATAAGCTGACCATCCCCCACAAATAAAAATAACTGTCCAGATGAAAGGAATCGCCGACTCAAAGGTTAACCATCGGGGACGGCGCAGGCGGTTGAACCATCGGACATCATCCGATGTTAACCAGCTACCAGCCAACGCCACTAACAAGGTTACAGTCCCAATTACCATCCAGGATTTAATCATGTTCTTCCCCGGTCAAAATCCCACTACTCTTCTAGAGTGATAATCCCAAGTTTTATAGATTGAGCTAATCATCTCTATAAAACCAGCTTATACTTTTGACACAGGTTTTGTGGTAATTCAAGGGAGATGAGGGAGCAATGTAGAGACGTAGCATGCTACGTCTGGCAGATTTGTAGGGGCTCTTCTTATGCCCCCAGATGTCTCGGTTTTATGCCAACACAAGAGCGCATAAGCTTCGCCCAATCGCCAATTCCCAATCCCCAATCCCCAATTCCCAATCCCCAATCCCCAATTCCCAATCCCCAATCCCCAATCCCCAATCCCCAATCCCCAAATCGCAGAACCGACATGGTAGAGTATTAATCTAAGTCGGTTCTAATGGGGATCAGCCATTAGAGGTAATGGGGAAAGTTCGGTGTAAATCCGGCGCTGTCCCGCAACTGTGATGAAATTCGCTAGGGTTTCTGAGTCAGAATGCCCGCCGACGTGGAAGAAACATTAACCTTCATCTGCGAGGTACGGATGGTGCATAGTCTAAATTTGCCACAATTAGAATGGGTGAGGCGATCGCTACAGAACGCCCTAATGCCAGAGGCACGATTAGATAAACTGAGGTGGCTTGAATTTGAATTAATGACCAATAGGTTGAGGTAGGATTACCCTTTCCGTCTAATCGGGACTCCATCGCTAGATAGTTACAGATTTAGAGTCACCTAGCATCAAGCTATTTACAACCTGCTCTCTCAATGACTAGGGAAGCTATCGCCCTAGGGAAAAAGAAACTTTTGGTCAATTGACCAAACCAAGAAAATTATGATGAACAATAAAACGGTGAAAAAGCCTTCACCGCAGGCAACATCAGTGAGGAAAACAGTGTTGTCAATGAAGCGAAAACAACGGACAATCAATCTAGTTTTCATCGCTGGGTTGAGTTTGGGTTTAATTATCTTCGCCCCACAGCCTGCCTTTGCTATGCATATCATGGAAGGTTTTTTACCCGCAGGTTGGGCAATTTTCTGGTGGGTTGTCTTTCTGCCATTTTTTCTTCTCGGACTGCGTTCAATGACACAAATCTCGCAGCAAAACCCGGAATTGAAATTGCTGCTGGCGCTGTCGGGTGCCTTTGCCTTTGTCTTATCAGCCTTAAAAATTCCTTCGGTGACGGGAAGTTCCTCCCATCCCACAGGAACGGGATTGGGCGCGGTGTTGTTTGGTCCATTAAGTATGAGTGTACTGGGGAGTTTAGTTCTCCTGTTTCAAGCGCTGCTGCTGGCACATGGCGGGTTGACGACATTGGGGGCGAATGCTTTTTCTATGGCAGTTGTCGGACCTTTTATGGCTTATGGCACTTATCGCTTAATTATGCAAGTGAGTGGGGCGCAGAAATTCGCTATTTTTCTAGCCGCCGCTTTGGCGAATTTGCTCACTTATCTGGTTACGTCTCTCCAGTTAGCGCTGGCATTTCCAGCCGCAACTGGGGGTATTATGGCTTCATTTATCAAGTTTGCTGGAATTTTCGCGGTGACTCAGATTCCCCTGGCAATTAGTGAAGGATTATTAACCGTTTTGGTGTGGAACTGGCTAATGTCTTATAGTCGCGAGGAATTAGCCCTGTTGAATTTGGTTAAAGGAGGATCTTAAAACGTGAGGATGGAAAAAATAGGGTGGAATAATTGGTTATTGATATTGGGAGTAGTCGTTCTAGCCGTTGTGCCACTGTTAATTGTTCAGGACTCAGAATTTGGCGGGGCTGATGGTGAAGCTGAAGCCGTAATTGGCGAGGTTAATCCTGACTATGAACCTTGGTTTGAACCCTTAATTGAACTGCCTGGTGGCGAAACGGAATCTCTGTTATTTGTTTCCCAGGGGGCAATTGGTTCGGGAATTGTCGGCTTTGTTATTGGACGATATAAAGGGCGATCGGAACGGAATCAAAAGTCTGAATAAATTAACATGACTCTCGAAATTGATGCGATCGCGTACCGGAATCGTCTGCGTTATCTTCCCCCCGCCCAGAAATTGATCTTCGCGTTGGTGGTATTGTTTATTGCTCTTTTTAGCCATGCACCGACTCAATTTTTGATTATTCTATGGATGGGGATATGGACAGTAGGTTATGCCGGAATTCGCTGCCGAGTTTACTTGAGGTTAATCGCACTAGCTTCTCTATTCTTACTCATGGGCTTACCTGCTTTAGTCGTGAATATCGCCCCCATGACTCAAATTGAGTTTGCCCAAACCGATCAATGGGGTGGTATTAATCTCGGTTCCTGGTATCTCTATATCAGTCGCAGCGGTAGTCAACAAGCTGGCGTTGTTGTCATGCGATCGCTTGCTTGTGTGTCTTGTCTATTTTTTATCCTTTGTACTGTCCCCTTTATCGAAATTGTGCAGACTATGCGACGGCTGAACGTACCAGTTATCCTCACGGATCTACTTCTATTAATGTATCGCTTTGTCTTTATCTTACTCAAAACAGCAAAAGAGTTGAAATTGGCACAACAGGCGCGAAATGGCTATCGCAACTGGCGTTTAACTATGCACAGTTTAGGACTACTGGTTGGACAACTATTTTTGCGGACATTACAACGCTATCATCAATTTTCACTGGGATTAGCTGCACGGGGCTTTACTGGGGAATTTCCGGTTGGCTTACTCCATCACTATCGCTACTCTAAACGCTACGCGCTGGAGGCAGTTTTGGGTTGTGGGGGATTGTTAGGAGTTGAGTTTGTTAGTTTTCATTCGTCTTATGTCATTCGTTATTTATTCCCTGTTCCCTATTCTGTTTTCCCTTGATTCACCTGTATATTTACAACTTGAATACTTAGACTGTGGTAGAGACAAGGCTCCAGGGCAAGATCCAGGTTACCAGCTAAAAGGAAATGATAACTGTATGAGCGAAAAATTACTAAAATTTGAAAATGTTTATTATACCTATCCAGGTGGACAAAAACCCGCGCTTAATGGACTAAATTTTTCCATTACAGCCACAAAAAAAATCGCCTTACTGGGTCAAAATGGGTCGGGAAAATCAACACTATTATTCTTAGCCGATGGTCTCTATAAACCCCAGAAGGGACAAATTAGCTGGGCAAGGGAGCGATTAAAATACGACCGCTATTCCCTAAATCAGTGGCGACAAAAAATCGGACTATCGTTTCAAGATCCAGAACAACAATTAGTCGCCGGAACGGTAGCAGAGGATATTGCTTATGGATTGTATAATCTAAAATTATCTCAGGCAGAAATCAAGCAGCGGCTTGGGCAAATCTTAGCCGAATTTGGCTTACAAGACTTAGCCGATCAACCCTTACATCACCTCAGTTTAGGACAAAAACGGCGAGTTGCTCTTGCGGGGGTGATGGCACGACAACCTGAACTATTATTATTAGATGAGCCGACTGCCTATTTAGATAGCGTGCAAACGAGTAATTTCCTGGAGGAGTTAGAACGGATTCACGCCGCTGGAACCACTCTATTGATTGCTACCCATGATATAAATTTTGCCTATCAATGGGCAGATTGGATTTTGATTTTACATGAAGGAAAAATGGTCATGTCAGGAGAAGCACAAGATATTTTTAGCCAACGCAGTAGTTTAGCTGAATTACACCTGGATGTCCCCATTTTATGGGAGGTTTGGCAGGTATTGGTGTCAAGTCTGTCCTTACCCAACACTATGCCGTTTCCGAAAACGATTCGTCAACTGGAAGAACAATTACAACAGATTGCAGGTTAAGTTGGGGCGAAGCATTCGCGTTGGGAGGTTGATAGAAAACCGAAACATCTGTGCGCGAATGCTTCTCCCCTACGAATGTACGAATGTACGAATGTACGAATGTAGAATCAACATGAATCAACATGAATCAACACACTTTATTTGTTTGTAAAACCTGCGCCAGTACCTGGAAAGACGGCAAGCGCATTGGTAAAAGTGGTGGCGAAAAACTGCTAGAACCCTTGCAGGAACTCTACCAAAACTGGTCACTCCGGGATGAATTTAAAATTCAACCTGTTGAATGTATGAGTGCTTGTAGTCGTCCTTGTGCTGTTTCTTTAGCCCGGTTGGGTAAACACACTTACCTGTTTGGAGATTTACCCGTAGATGTAGAGACATTACCCAAAACAGCAGCAGCTATCTTAGACTGTGCCAGTTTATACCATAGCCAACCCGACGGTTTATTGCCTTGGTCGAAACGACCTGAACCCCTAAAAAAAGGCATTTTGGCACGAATTCCACCCCTATCCTGAGGTTAAATAATCATGCATAAAATTCCCGTAACTGTGATTACCGGCTTTCTCGGTTCTGGCAAAACCACGTTGGTGCGCCATTTACTCCAAAACAACCAAGGACGTAAAATAGCAGTTCTGGTGAACGAGTTTGGTGAAGTGGGTATTGATGGCGAGTTATTGCGTTCCTGTCAAATTTGCGATGAGGAGGACAATCCTAACGATAATATTGTGGAACTGACCAATGGTTGCTTGTGCTGCACGGTTCAGGAAGAATTCTTCCCGACAATGCAGCAACTGTTGCAGCGGCGCGATCGCATCGATTGTATGCTAATTGAAACCTCTGGATTAGCCTTACCCAAACCCTTAGTCCAAGCCTTCCGTTGGACTCCCATTCGCAACGGTGCTACCGTGGATGGAGTAATCACGGTGGTGGATTGTCAGGCTTTAGCCGCAGGAACGTTAGTCGGTGACCTCAACGCCCTAGAAGCCCAACGCAAAGCTGACCCGAATTTAGACCATGAAACCCCGATTGAGGAACTCTTTGAAGACCAATTGGCTTGTGCGGATTTAGTCTTACTCACCAAGGTTGATTTAGTCGATGAGGCGACGCTGAGGAGGATCAAAGACTGGTTACAGGATCAATTACCCACAGGCGTTAAGGTTATCCCTTGTGATCAGGGACAGATTCAGCCTGAACTCTTGCTTGGTTTTAACGCCGCCGTCGAAGATAATTTAGACAGCCGTCCCAGTCATCATGATACCGAGGAAGACCACGACCATGACGAGGAGATTAATTCCGTCCAATTTATATCCGATCAAGCCTTTGAACCCCAAACCCTAATCGCGAAACTGCAACAGCTAGTGCAACAGCAGGAGATTTACCGGATCAAAGGCTTTGTGTCTGTACCCAATAAACCCATGCGCCTAGTCTTGCAGGGAGTCGGCAATCGCTTCGATTCATTCTATGATCGACTGTGGCACAACGGCGAATCTCGCCAAACTCGGTTAGTGCTAATTGGACGTAAACTAGACCAGGCTGAAATTGAACAAGCAATTGGCAGTTAAACGATTAATCGTGAGGGTAGGGGAATGAGGAAAATTCAGTGGCTACTGCTACTTATTAGCTTCTGGAGTACAATTCTGGTTTCATTACCCGCACAAGCCGCTAGACTTCTGTTGTGGCGATTTGATGCAAGTCAAAATCAACTGGAATTTACGACAGATGGTACTGTTCAACCCACAGCCCAACTGATTCCTAATCCCCTGCGCCTGGTTATCGATTTACCTGGTACGACGTTGGGACGTCCCAGCGTCAGCCAGTCTGTGGGAGGAGGGATTCGCGAAATTCGGGTGGGACAGTTTGACCGCCAGACGACTCGGATTGTGGTAGAAATTGCACCGGGTTATACTATAGACCCCCAACAGATTCAGTTTCGTGGGGCATCACCGAGACAGTGGTTTGTGCAACTACCCACGCCGCAGCTTATCAGTGCACCCGCACCTCGTCCCGTACCGCCGACAACTCCTCCCCCCCAACCCGCACCTCGTCCCACACCACCAGAACCCTCTCCTGACACAACAGAGTCAAGCGTGCAACTTGATCCGATTCAGGTGACACGGGATGGGTTTTTTATTCGCACCAATCAAGGGGAAGCCAAAGAGATTCAGGTGCAACGGAGTCGCGATCGCGGGACAATTGAGTTTGAGGTGGACGGAATTACCCTACCCCCAGCGTTACTAAATCAAACGGTGTCGGTGAATCGGTATGGGGTCAACCAAATTCAATTATCTCAACCGTCGGGTTCCTCATCCCCAACTCGCATCACGCTAAACGTGAATCGCGAGAGTCCAGACTGGCAGATGAATTATAGCTCCGTTGGGGGTTTGGTATTACTACCCAGGGGAGTTTCGGCGTCGCAGCTTGATGGCTTATCAGCGCGACGATCCGATCGGGAACCGACGGCGGCTACGACTCTCGCCACCATTGAATCGGTGGACATCGCCCAAAATGGGACTCAATTGTTAATCCGGGCGGATCGACGGATTCGGGCGAGGGGCAATTGGGATACAAACACCAACCAGTTCCAAATTACCATCCCAGATGCTCAACTTGCACAAGGAGTTCAAGGACCTCAGCTAGGCGTGAATAGTCCGTTATCCCAGGTGAGACTGCGCCAGCAAGATCCGCGCACGGTTGTGATTGTCATCCAACCGGATAGAAATACCCAGGTTGGGGAACTCAATCAACCCAGCGATCAACTCTTGTTACTTCCCCTGCGACAGACGAGAGTCTCTTTACCGCCAACGGGTTCGCTTCCTGTACCGCCGCCAGAACGGTTACCGCCGCAGATTTCACCGCCCCCGACTGTATTTCCTGGGGTTCGCAATAGTCGCGTTGTGGTGATGCTTGATCCGGGACATGGGGGTAAAGATCCTGGCGCTGTGGGGATTGGTGGCTTGCAGGAAAAAAACGTGATTTTGCCTATTTCTCTCCAAGTTGCCGCCATTTTAGAACAACAGGGTGTACAAACGATATTGACGCGATCGGATGACCGATTTATTAGCCTCAGAGGACGAGTTCAACTGGCACAACAAACGAATGTTGACCTATTTATCAGTATCCATGCGAATGCGATTAGCATGAGTCGTCCCGATGTGAATGGCGTGGAAACCTATTACTATAGCAATGGGCGAGGGCTAGCCGAAGCGATTCAAAACAGTTTATTACAGAGTACAGGGATGCGGAATCGCGGCGTGAAACAAGGCAGATTTTATGTGATCCGGCAAACCTCTATGCCTTCTGCGTTAGTGGAAGTGGGTTTTGTTACCGGGGCTGAGGATGCGCCAAGACTCGCCACACCAGAATTTCGCAGCCAAATCGCCCAGGCGATCGCACGGGGTATTTTACTCTACATTCAGCAAACCCAGTAGGGGCGAAGCATTTGCGCTCAGATGTCTCGGTTTTATGCCAATATCCCAACGCAAATGCTTCGCCCAATCCCCATGAGGGAGATGGGGGAGCAGGGGAAGCAGGGGGAGTTCACTGCTAACTGTTCACTGTTCACTGCTAACTGTTCACTGTTCACTGTTCACTGCTAACTGTTCACTGCTAACTGCTAACTGTTCACTGTTCACTGTTCACTGTTCACTGACGAAAGAGGATGTCACGGGAATGGGTGTCAATCGCATCCGAATTGCCAAGGATCAAGCCGATTTAGTCAAAGCGTTAACCGCATCAGCCGAGACAACCGGACCCTTTCAAACTTATGCTGACGTTATCGCATTTGCAGCGGCGTTGGGGGTTAAGCGCAAGAAGCGATCGCCTCTGGGGACGATTGCGAAGAAAGAACCCGCACCGATTGGGTTAGAGATATTTGTGTCGAGGGGATATGACGCATTGATTAAACTTTTGGCACTTGTCGAAACCAAAGATGCTAAGATTCTATCCTCCTTTGACGCCAAAGCAGAGGAGGAAAGGATTCATATTTTTGAAGAATATGCCCATGGGGGGTTGGAGATATTGCGAGACGAGTTGCGGGGGGCGGTGAATTATTCAGAGCGATTATTATTAGTTTTGAATGCACAACGGTTTAAACAAGAGGTTCCTGAAGACGAGTTTGATTTAAGCCGATTTCTATAACGGTTCTTCAATGCGTGAGGTGAACCCATACAAAGGGTGCTGTAGGGGCGGGTTTTACAGATAACTTATGGCAAAAACTGATAACTTAACTAAACCCGCCCTTCTCCGGTGGCTGAAAATTAGAATGGGCAATGAGTTATGGCTTAAGTTGACACAGATAAAGGCTTGCACCCACACAATGAGAAACGCTATAAAGTGAATTGAATCAGAAATCTAAGGATTCAATATAACTGTTAAATCAAGAACAAAACCCGGTAACACGTCTTCGCCTGAAAGTGTTGGCGGTTCATCAACAGAGAAATTGATTTGTTCTACATCAACGCATGGTCGATAAATTTCCACTAGGGGCGTTTGCGGATCAATTAGCCAGCCTAAACGAGCACCATTATCCCGGTACTCTAACATTTTGGCACGTAAATTTTTCAGTGAATCGCTTTCAGAACGAAGTTCGATGACAAAATCTGGACATAAGGGAGGAAAGCGTCGCCGTTGTTCCGGAGATAAAGCTTCCCATCGTTCCAGGATTACCCAGGACACATCTGGACAACGTTTGGCATTATTGGGTAATCGAAACTCAGTGGAGGAGTCAAAAACTTTTCCCAGTCTGGTTTGCTCATTCCAATTGTAAACTTTAGCGGTCAAACCCGCATTGCTAATACCACTTTCTCCACCTGTTGGGGGCATAATAATTAATTCTCCATCAGCGGTGAGTTCTAAGCGCCATTGTTCATTCGCCACACAAAGTTGATAAAATTGTTCGTCGGTTAAGCCGACGGTGGGGGGTACGTTCAGGGTTAGAGTTTCCATCACTGTGTTAGCCAACTGAATTAATTCTATTATCGGCGATGTCTAGGACAAAGCACCCTTTTCTCCTTTGACGCCAAAGCCGAGGATGAGAGGATTCATTGGTTTGAACAGTCAGCTTACGGTGGATAATCGTCTCTGTTATACCACGCGATCGCTTTACGCTAATTGACTGATGACAAAAAGACACTTCATCGTTTAAAAATTACCTCAAACGACCGTATTACAAGCCTTTGTAAAGTGTGAGTAAAGACTTCGCGATCGCTAAATTCTTTGGGTGTCGAATGGGTGAACTAGGTAAATAAGTGTAAAAAGATTAGATTCAACAATGACACAAAGCAAACAAAACCCACAAGAAAACTCTGGAGAAAGTGCAGCTCTGATTGGTGGAGGTGCAGCTATGGGTGCAGGTGTTTCCGCTGTTGTTGGGAGTATGGGTTTAGCGGTAGCAGGAACGGCTGTTAGTGTGGGGATGGCTCCTGTTGCGGCGGCTGGTGCTGTTGTGGGATTGGCAGCTTATGGAGCTAAAAAAGCAATCGAACAGAAGGATGCTCTCGCTGTCGGTGCAGCAGCAGGTGGAGCCGCCGCAGGTGCAGGTGTTTCCGCTGTTGTTGGGGGTATGGGTTTAGCGGTAGCAGGAACGGCTGTTAGTGTGGGGATGGCTCCTATTGGGGCGGCTGGTGCTGTTGTGGGATTGGCAGCTTATGGATTAACAAAGCTGCTTAACAAGTAATGAATAATGAGTAGAAAGTCTCCCAATCCGTTTATTGAATTCAGTAGGGGCACGATACTATCGTGCCCTGATCAGTTGATAGTAAGCTCAAGCTGCAGATGAGCTAAATTGGACTTATAACCGATGAAAGATAGTGTAGTATTTATTACCAGTGGTGCTACGGCTGGCGCTGGTGTATCTGCCACAATCGGCACGATGGGATTAGTGGGAGGATTTGGCGGAGTAGCCATTGGTATGACTCCAGTTACAGCAGCAGGTGCGGTGGCGGGTGCGGCGACGTATGGTGCTTTTAAGGCAATTGAAGCCGGGGATGCTAAAGCGTTTGGTGCAATTGGAATGGGTGCTGTCGGTGGTGCTTATATATCATCAACAATTGGCGGTATGGGATTAGCTGGAAGTTTTGGCGCTGTTGGCATTGGCATGGGTACAATGGCAGCGGCTGGGGGAGTGGTTGGATTAGGTGTTTATGGGTTGTATAAAGCCTGCAAACCAGAACCTGGACAACGAATGGCAGGTGCTGTAGACGCTTTTGGGCGCATGGAAACTAAAGTGCTGGAAATGGAAGCCTATACTCAAGCACTTCTTGATTTAGAACTAGAAGCACTAGAAAAAACGTTATTAGGTGATGCTGTAGAACAAAAATTCGCGGCTCTAGAAATTGAGAAAGAGTTAGAGGCGCTAAAGGCTCAACAGCAACAAAAAGCTAAATCAAGCTCGAATTTTTTATCAGATGATCAAGTTTCCAGTAATTTTGAAAAGCCGGAAAATCCAGTCAAAACTATTTCCATTGAGTCTCAACCGTCTCCGATTTGGAAATGTGTCAACATTCTCAAAGGACATCGATCAAAAGTTGCCGCGATCGCGATTAGCTTCGATGGACAAACGTTGGCAAGTGCAAGTGAAGATAAAACCGTTAGTCTATGGGACTTGAAAACCGGAAAACATTATTTTACCTTCTTTGGACAAGCTAAAGAAGTTTTTGCTGTGGCGATTAGCCCCCAGGGAAAAAAGCTGGTTGCAGGTGGATTTGACAATAAAATTACCAGTTGGCAGATAGACAGTAAAGCCCTGCTACGTCCCTTCTTTTATCCGAATTCCACTTACAGTCATTTAGGTTTTATTTCCTGCCTGACGTTTAGCCCGGATCAAAAGATTATGGCTAGTGCAAGTGGTGATAAAACAATCCGATTGTGGAGCGAATACACTGGAGAAATTAAACGCACTCTCAATGGTCATTCAGACACAGTTTGGTCGGTTGCTATCAGTCCAGATGGTCAAACGCTGGTTAGTGGTAGTGCTGATAAAACGATTCGGGTTTGGTCTTTAAGCGGGTATCAACGCCCTCAGATTCTTACCGGACATTCTAACTGGGTGACATCGGTTGCTATCAGTCCCGATGGCAAAATGCTGGCAAGTGGTAGCGCCGATGGTACAGTTAAATTATGGAATATCAATACAGGAGAATTACTCAAAACTCTGGATCAAAAATTAAAGGGATTCGTTTCCGTTGCCATTAGTCCAAATGGACAACTATTGGCGAGTAGTGACAGCAATGCTGTCCATCTTTGGAATTTACACACAGATCAATTACTTGGTACGCTTGCTGGATGTAGTCCTGTGGTTTTCAGTCCGGATGGACAAATCTTAGTCAGTAGTGGTAAAGCAGGGACAATTAAGATTTGGCGTAACCAGTTTGGTGTTGAGACTACCGCCTTTGAATCTGGATTATCGGGTGAATGGTGGGAAATTTTAGGCGTGGAAATAGACGCCGATATCAACAGGGTTAAGTTAGCATACCATCAATTATCTCGGCAATATCACCCGGATATCAACGCTTCAGCTACTGCTATAGCCAAAATGCAAGCGATTAATCAGGCTTATGAAGCCTTTTTGCAGAAATTTAGTCAGGGTTTAAATTAATGTAGTGGCGTTGCACATCTTATTTTTTATGAATTAAGATTCCGTTCATAAATCGTATGGGCGCACAGACGTGCGCCCATAAAATCGGAAAATCTAATCCATCATTTTAGCTGTGTCAATCCGGTAAATGGTCTAGTAAATAGATTGAAACGTGGGTTAACGATTGAGACTGGGAGCAACAACAGTTAAGTAATTGAAAAAAACTTGATGAGCGGTTTTATGTTCACCGTCTGGAGTCATATCGCAAAGCCACCAGATAAATTGACTCTGATAGCATCTTGGTTGATCCGTGGCAATTAATCGACCCAGGTGTTCGCAATTCCATCCCGGAACTGTATACTCCCAATTGCCAAAGACACGAAGAGCATGTTTAAGCCGCTCAATCGTTTGCTTCGGTTCAAAAGCAATGGTGTCAATACCAATAACAAACTTTGCCTCTTTTCTTTCAAAGGGACATAACCCACGACCTGTGTCAAAAATTTGTGCATCTGATAGACCAATACCATAGTGCCAAAACGGATCAAACAGGTTTTGCCAGTTAAGAAGATAACCATATCGCTTGCTTGATGGATCAGCAATGCCATCAATCTCATTGATTACATTTTCAATCTGTTCAGAAGATAAAGACATATTTAAAAAAACATATTGAAGATACTGTGATTTACAATCTAGCACTTAAATAGTGGATTACGCTTTTCAAGTAAATGAGGTACACAGATCCCCGACTTCTTGAAGAAGTCGGGGATCTTGCTTGGATAAAGGAGTTAAATCATTTGACTTGCATGATATAAAAAACATAGCCATACCAATTTGAATACTTCTGATAGATTTCTATCTCTTGGAACTCATTATCGAGAACCTGATTCGCTTGCGGATCATTGTTATATTTTTGGCGTAAATACTCTACCCTTTCCTTCAAGGGAGTATAATAATTGTCCCACCAGGATGATTCATGTAGCACAAAATGACCGATTTGGCGATATCCTGACATTTCTATAAGCTGGAGATTATCGTTAATTGTTTTCATGTCTGGATAATTAGTTTGCCAAAACTCTTTTACCTCAGTTGGGGGATTTGGCTGTAACCAGCAGAGTTCAGAAACAACGAGATAGCCTCCTGTTTTGAGAAGAGTTTGCCAGGATTTTAGTCCAGTTTCAAATCCCATGATATAAATTGCCCCTTCTGACCAGAGGATGTCAAAGCTATGAGGGGCAAAGTCTAAGGAAAACATGGATTGATTGAGGGGATTAATGTTATCAGAAACGCCCTTAGCTAGCGCCCGACGCTGCAATTCGTCTAAAAAGGGTTGATGAGATGTCTACTGCTGTAATTTTTCCATCAGTTAATTTGGCGAGTTCAATGGTTTGCATTCCTGGACCACAGCCGATGTCTAAAATTTTGGGTTGTGGGGATACATTGGTTAGTAGGGAAAAGGCTTGGCGGGTGGAAGCGTTGTCACCAGGGGCTTCTCTGGGTAGGTTGTGATGAATTTCGAAGAAAATGTTCATCGGTTATTGGGTGTCGGGGTGAGTCGCTGAACTAAGGTGAAGGGGTTTTAAAACCCGCGCAGGCGGGTTTGGTTTGTGTAGCTGCGGTTTCAACCGCCCAGTTAACGGTTAAGTTGACTACAACACAGGCGGAAGTCCCACATCTCTAGGCTTGACAAACTTACCATTAAACCCTACTGCTTTCCCTTCAATGGTTCTGGCTTCGGCTAATTCTCGCCGCAGTTCTGCTTTTTCCATCCCATCTTCTGTCCCCACAATAATATAAATCAGTAATCGGGCGGCTAAATCTCGTCCTGATACCATGATGCGCTTCTTATTCGGGTCAAATAATACCCCATACCACAGCGATTGGGGCGTCTCCATCTGACTAAATCCCCCTTCGGCGTCGTATTTACAGAGTTTCTTAAATACCGTTTTTAACGATAACTTTTTCTGAAATACCACAATTCCTAACGCTTGGGTAAAGGCAATTTGTCCGACGGGACGGAATAGGATATTCCCCTCACCGCCATTGTTCTCAAAGCTGAAGCGGCGTAACTGGGGAGTTTCTTCCCCCTGTTCTAATCGTTGATAACTGGGTAAGCTGACTAAGTGGTCAAAAAACTGATTAAAGGTGTCAATTCCCGCTTCTAATTCCTCATCATCGGGACGCATCGGGATTAACCCTTTCTTCTCCGGCGGTTTCCAGTGGGGGAATTTATGTTCTAGATACCGTTGAGACATTTCAGTTAACGCCTGGAGGGTGGTTAACACGGTGGATTTGGCGGCGACGGTGGCGCTATCCCAATTGACACGAGGATTGCGTCCAGGGACTTCTTTTAATAAGGGATGGTTGACGGCGATTTTGCGGGCGACGATGGAAAAACCGTCATTTTCATTTAATAGCGCCAGTTGTCCTTTACTTAAGCGTAATGCCATTAAGTTGACGTGGACGAAAATAGACCGGACTCGCCGCAAGGCGGCTTCCCGGGTTTCACCTTTGGCGACGGCGGGGATGAATTCAATGCCGATTTTTTCCTGGGCGAGACTTTGTAGGTAGGCGGGGTCGAGTTGGTATTCGTCGATCAGGTCGTCTATGGTAATTACACCGCCCACGGGTTTTTTGTTTTTGTTGTAACGTTGCAGTCTTCCGGTTTTGAGTAAGGTCATTAGTCCCTGAACACCCATGAGTCGGTGTTGACCATCGAGGGCGAAGATGGACACGGAGGGGGAGATATCTAAGAGTCCCACGGTTTGGTTTTGGTCGAGGGGAATGAAATCTGCGGCGGATTGGCGGGCGCGTCCTTGTTTATCCCATTCCTTGGCTTTGGGATTATCTACCCAAGTGGGGCTGTGGACGACGAGAACGGCGGGGAATTTATGGGCTTGGCGGGCGGCGAGGTATTGGGTGAGGGGGGCTTGACGTGACCAGTCTAGGGGTCGTTGGAGGATTTCATCGACGGTTTCTTCATCCCGGATTACGTTGTCGGTTTGGGGGTCGAATTTTTGCCGGAATAGGGGAAGTTGGGAGGCGAAGCGGACTCGGCTATCTAACCATTCGAGGGTGACAGACCCGATAAAGGCTTCGGTACTCCCCATCTGGGTTTTTTGGACGAGGAGGCGATCGCTTCTGGCTAAATGGCGATCCAATAGCAGGGCTAGCGCCTGTCGATCCTGGCTGTCTTGTTCCAGGATTTGGCTGGCGATGTCTGCTTTTGGCTTGTCGGGGCTACTCATCTGTTTTATAATATTTTAGTCTGTTTTTAAAAATAACTGATTTAATATTTTTATGTCAAATAGGTTTTTAAAAACTGAAAGTGTGCCATACTGAGGTTAGGGGGGTATTCCAGAGTCCTCTTTGGATCACCAGAGGACTATCCCTAATGCATCAACAAAATACCTGTGATTTGTCACTATTACTCAAACTAGAACGAATGACAAATGACCAATAACAAAGGACTGATTCCTTCCTTTGAGTACGTTTTACCCGCAATCCGAGGGATTCAAGCGGGACGGGAATATTATGTGTCCATGTGTCCAGTGCGATTTATTCCTAAGCTGTTTGCGAGGGACGATGAAGAGAATCCGCCGGATCAGAGAGTGGCGCGATCGCTAAATTTTAAACGAGTCCCAGAAATTGCTAACTATATCTTGAATAATCCTGATAATTATACCGTTTCAGCGATTACCGCCGCGATTGATGCTGATATTAATTTTGAACCCATTGGTACAGATAAAGAAGGGCGAAAAATGGGGCGCTTGCGTGTTCCCATGGATGCGCGATTTCAGATTACTGATGGACAACATCGCTGCGCGGCGTTTGAGTGGGCGTTGAAGCAGAATCCGGCGTTGGGGTATGAGACGGTGGCGGTTATTTTAGTGTTGGATATTGGGTTGCGCTATTCCCAGCAGATGTTTTTGGATCTCAACGGTTATGGGGTTCATCCCGATGCTTCATTGGCGATTCTCTATGATCATCGCCATCCCCAGACGACTGTAGTCAAAGCAGTGATTAGAAATATTAATGTGTTCCGAAGCCTAACAGATAAGGAACATCGGACATTAGCCGTGCGATCGGGGAAGCTATTTACGCTGCATACGCTATATAATGCTACGTCTATGCTGTTGGCGGATTGGCAGACGGCTGAATTGGATCAGCAGATTGATTTGGCAATTCGGTATTGGCAAGCTGTAAGTTATTGTATTCCAGATTGGGAGGCGGTGAGACAACGGACTGTAAGCGCCAGGGAGATGCGACAGGATTATGTCCATAGTGATGGGATCGCACTTTTGGGATTAGGGGCGGTAGGGTCAGTGTTACTCTCGGTTTATCCCCAGAGTTGGGAGGAACGTTTGCAGGAATTGCGGCGGATTGATTGGTCACGTTCTAATCCCGATTGGGAGGGGCGAATTATGGTCAAGGGTCAGATTTCGCGATCGCGAACCAGTATAGGGCGGATGGTGGCTTATTTGAAAGGGTATTTGGGTTTACCGTTAACCTCACAGGAGGAAGAGTTAGAAAATGCTAATGGTTTAGTTAAACGGAGTTAGAAGATTGGATGAGATTAAAATGATCACCACTATTTACATCCAGGCTAATTTTGCCTTGGCTGCATTCACCGCTATTCTTATAGGGCTGGCACTGGCTGAAATTTTATAAGGTTTAGATGGGTTTGTGGGATTAGGGTCTTTTTTTATAATATTTCCCTGCCAAAGTTCACTGGCTGTTGACCAATCAAGTTGGGCAAGTTGTAATACTTTTTCTATGTCAAATGTATAAATGCCTCGGTTCAATGTTAAGTAGAGCAAGCGTCCAAGAATTTCTAGTCCGACACTCCTCCCTAAAATACAGTCTTCTTTGAATGCACCAATGTCTTCAACGGTCAAGTCTTCAACATTAGTTTCACAAATATCTTGCGTTTGACTGCATTCTGAGAAAAACTGATTGAGGCAACTTGTTAAGGCATCAGAGGCTTGCTCAACGTCATGTTCTTTTAGAGCATGATTCGGATCATTAACAAAGGCACAACTTACCAATTTAGCTATATAATTCGTTGTGTAAATCAATTTCTTTTTCGTAGATGGAGAATTCTTAATGCGTTCCGTCTTATCTTCAAACATGGAAACTTCCTTGATTAAATTTTTGGTAATGCCAACTGTACCTTCAAATTCACCAAAGGACAAAAGTAAAGATTTATCCAATGCTTTAGTTTGAGCCATATCTCTAAAATCAGCCCAGGATAGCACTTTTGACGGTGATGCTTGGCAAAGTACGGCTCAAGCACTTCATCAAGCGGCTGATTGGATTCAGACTGGAGGAGGTTGTAATCAGACATATAAACCCATAAAATCAGTGAAGCATTATGTATCTATTCTAATTATGACTCGCTAGAAAAGGAAACTGGGAAAATACGGACTTTGAACTATGACACAAGCTCATCAGACTTCTCTCTTCCCACCACGTACTGTGGCTGAGTTAGTGGAAGATATACAGAAGCTAACAGCAGAAATCCAAGATTTATACTGTCAAGATGAAATACCCTTTGTTATTGGCTGGAGTGGTGGAAAAGATAGTACAGCCGTACTTCAATTAATCTGGAATGCGATCGCAGCGTTGCCAGCGGAAAAACGGACAAAAACGATTTACGTTATCACAACAGACACACGGGTAGAAAATCCGATTGTCTCTACCTGGGTTCGTAAATCTTTGGAAAGAATGAAGCAGGCGGCAAAAGAGCAAGAAATGCCGATAGAACCCCATTTGCTCTACCCGAAAACTGAACAAACCTTTTGGGTAAACTTAATTGGGAAAGGATATCCAGCACCGCGCAACCAATTTCGTTGGTGTACCGAACGTCTCAAAATTCATCCGGCGAACCATTTTATCCGTGAAGTTGTTCGAGCGAATGGTGAAACAATTCTGGTTTTGGGTACTCGTAAGGCAGAAAGTGCTAAACGTGCTGCCACAATGGAAAAGTATCAAGCGGGTAGACTTCGCGATCGCCTCAGCCCTAATGGTAGTTTACCAAACTCTCTAATTTACTCTCCTATTGAAGATTGGCGCAACGATGAAGTTTGGCTTTATTTGATGCAGTGGCAAAATCCTTGGGGTAATAACAACAAAGACTTATTTTCCATGTATCAGGGGGCAACAGCCGATAATGAATGTCCTTTAGTTGTTGATACCTCAACACCTAGCTGTGGTGATTCGCGGTTTGGCTGTTGGGTTTGCACAATGGTTAATAAAGATAAGTCCATGGAGGCGATGATCCAAAATGACGAAGAGAAAGAGTGGATGCAGCCTCTCCTTGATATTCGCAATGAATTGGATATTAAAGATGATCATGATAAGAGAGACTTCCGCCGCATTTATGGTAAAGTCGAACTATTTGAACGCAATGTTGATGGCAAAACCTCAGTTAAACCGATTCATGGTCCATATACGAAATACTGGCGGGAACATTGGTTAAGGCGCGTCTTAGAAGCCCAAACCCATGTCCGGAATACTGCGCCCCCAGATATGCGCGACATCACTCTAATTACTCCAGAAGAACTTAGTGAAATTCGCCGTATCTGGTTAGAAGAAAAACATGAATTTGAAGACAGCTTACCCCGAATCTATAAAGAAGTTACAGGCGAACCCTTCCAAGATTCCCGCCCTAGTGCTGAACGTAAACTTTTGGGTAGTGATGAATGGACAGTCTTAGAAGAAATCTGTGATGCGGATGAAATGCATCTGGAACTTATGGCAAAACTCCTCGATACCGAACGCCAATATCAGACTAAATCCCGGCGGGGTATTTATGAAGCGATAGAAAAATGTTTTGAAAGCAGTTCTCGTTCGAGAAAAGATGCCATTGAACATGCCTACTATCAGCGCCAACTCAAAAATGTCGCCAAAAATGTTGAAAATAATGATTCAGTAGGTCATGATGTTAGGGAATTTTGGGATAACAAGAATAAGCAGACTCAACCCAAACAGTTAACGTTTGCTAGCTTGAAGTTTCCAGAACAAAATTCAGAGGATATTGAAGATGAAGATTAAGCTGTAATGCATTTAAATTGGGTATTAGCAGCGAGCAAGATGCTCGCATTACAATGATCTCGCAATTCTTGACATTATGGTTTAAATGCTGAACAGCTTAGGACATAGATACCTTTCTTGTAAGGGGGCTGGGGAGTTAGTTTTTCACCTTGTTGCGACTAGGTGCTGTGAGCTAACCCCACTTCTTCAAATTTCCTGATTATAACCCTATATCTCAACTAAGAAATTAAAATGATATTCCTGGAACTCATCCTGGAAAACTTTGGTCCATATTTAGGGCGACAAGCAATCAATCTCCGTCCCGAAACCAATGATTCTACTCGTCCAATTATTCTCCTGGGCGGGATGAATGGTGGTGGTAAAACAACCCTGATGGACGCTATTCGCCTTACCCTCTATGGTTCCCGTGCCCAATGTTCCACCAGAGGCAATTTAAGCTATAGCGACTTTCTCAACCAGTGCGTTAACCGTAATATTCTCCCCACGGAAAAAAGCCGTATAGAATTGGCTTTTGAAGCCGTAGAAGACGATAAACCCAGGATTATCAGAATTATCCGCTATTGGACGAAAGAACCCAAAGATGGTAAAGATACTTTGTGTATTTTAGTCGATGAAGAGTGGCCCGATATAGCTCTGGCAAATACCTGGGATGATTATATCGAAAATCTGCTTCCCTTGGGTATTTCAAACTTATTTCTCTTTGACGGTGAACAAGTCAAAGAACTAGCGGAATTAGAAACCCCACCTCCTCTGGTGGTGAGTGCGATTCAATCCCTGCTTGGGTTAGAACTGGCTGAACGCCTGTCCACAGATTTAGATATTCTCGCCAGTCGTAAGCGTCGAGAAATTGCCAACAAGAAAGAACTGGAAACATTAGATAACATTGAAGCAAAATTAATTGAGCAAAAAGAAAAAAAAGAAATAGTTAAGCAAGACTTATCTGCTCTAGAAGGCAAGCTAAAACGTGCCGAAAAACAGCAAGAGTTAGCTTCGGATAAATTTGTCTCCGAAGGCGGTAAACTTGCCAGCGAACGCAGTCAACTGGAAGCCCAATCGGAAACGCTGATTGAACAGGCAAATCAGGTGCGTCAAGAAATGCGAGACTTGGCGGCTGGTGTGCTTCCTCTCTCTTTGATTTCTCCGTTACTAGAACAAGCGAAATCTCAAGCGGAACAGGAACAAAAACAGCACCAAGTTAAATTGACACGGGATGTATTAAAAGAACGGGATGCTCGGTTAATTCAGTATATCAAAAAGATTTCCTTGACACCTAAGCGCGTCAATCAGATTCAATCGTTTATAGAGAGTGATAACCAAGCACTGGATCAAGAAATTGCCGCCCAAGAGGAACCGTGGTTATTAGCAGATGAACCTGCTATCACTCGCCTAGAAACTCTGCTAAAGTATGAACTGTCAACCGCACAAACCAACGCCCAAAGCCAACGAGAACGTCTGCAAACCCTAGAAACGGATATTGATGCCTTGGATCGGCAAATTGCTACCGCCGCGTCTCCTGAAGCGTATAATGCCCTGAAACAGGCATTTACTGACGCCCAAAATGAAATGATTAAGGTTAAAGCGGCTTACGAAAATGCTTCTCGCCGCTGTGATGAAATAGATCGTCAAATTAAGGAAACGAAAAAAGAGTTAGAAACTTATGCTGATGAAACAATTAAACTGAAAAATAATCAGCATATTATTAATTCGATTGCCAAGGTTCAAACCACATTAGAACTATTTCGAGAGAAGTTAACTCTGAAAAAACTCAACAAACTGGAAATCGAAGTCACCGAATGCTTCCGTTATCTGCTGCATAAATCTGACTTAGTTCACCGTGTCGCCATTGACACCCAAAGCTTTAGTCTTTCTCTCTATGATCCAGAAGGACAACCGATTCCCAAACACCGTCTCTCGGCTGGGGAAAAACAACTGTTAGCGATTTCCTTCCTCTGGGGACTTGCCCGTGTTTCGGGGCGCCATCTTCCAGTAGCGATTGATACACCCTTGGGACGGCTGGATTCCTCTCACCGTAGTAATTTAGTGGAACGGTATTTCCCCACGGCGTCTCATCAAGTTATCCTGTTATCGACGGATACTGAGATTGGAGAAACTGAGGTGAAACGCCTGCGGGAACTAGACGCTATTGCCCAAGAGTATTGCCTGAATTATGACCCCAAAGAACGGCAAACCGTGGTGGAAGCGGGTTATTTTTGGTAAGGATTGTGGGAGAATGGGTTAGGGTAGTTTCGCGATCGCGTTGACTTGTGCTGATTCCTATCTGGGTCACAAGGCAGAAGGGATAGAACGAAAATGTACCCAAGGGCAAGCCTTTCTGGGCGCAAGCCTTCATCCGTGTCAACTTAAGCCACAACCCTTGCCAATTATTGTTTCGAGCAGTTTGACACAAACTAATCGTGAAGCTTTCTCCCTAAGCTATTACAGGAGAAAGAGCAATCCGCAAGAGCATTCTCTTGCTCCCAGACGTGCCATGGCACGTCTCTACATAGCTTCCCCTGCTTCCCCTGCTTCCCCTGCTTTTAGCGCTTAAGTTGACACCAATGATGGAGCCTGCGCCCCTACGGTTTCGTGTTACTTAAATCGGGAAACACTTCCCGCACCGCCGGATGAACTAACTGATGATTCTGGACATTCACCCCCTTCGCCAACGCTAAGTCTGACACGACAGCTTTTATCCCTTCATTGGCTAACTTGAGAACATAGGGTAACGTACTGTTATTCAAGGCTTGAGTCGAACTCCAGGGTACAGCACCGGGCATATTGGGTACGCCATAATGGACAACTCCTTCCTCTATATACGTGGGATTTGTGTGTGAGGTGGATTTCACGGTTTCAATACATCCCCCTTGATCTACCGCCACATCAACAATCACAGCACCCGGATGCATTTGTTGCACCAATCCACGAGGGACAAGAATCGGCGCTCGACGCCCCGGAACTAATACCGCCCCAATGAGCAAATCCGCTTGGGGAACAACGGCTTCAATCTGGTCTGAATTACTGTAGAGTAGTTCAACTCTGGAACCGAACAGGGTTTCTAAGTAGGCTAGACGTTCAATATTAATATCTAAAATCTGAACGTGAGCGCCCATTCCTACCGCCATTCTTGCCGCTTCTGTCCCGACAACGCCACCACCAAGAATCACAACTTTACCAGGTCTCACCCCAGGGACACCCCCCAAAAGCACCCCGCGCCCACCTTGTTGGCGCTCCAGAAATCGAGATCCAAATTGGACAGAAAGACGACCGGCGATAATGCTCATCGGTGTCAGCAAGGGGAGGCGGTGATCAGGGAGTTCCACGGTTTCATACGCGATCGCACAAACACCACTATCGATTAAACACTCGGTCAACGGGCGATCCGCCGCCAAATGCAGGTATGTAAACAGTAATTGTTCTTTTTGTAAATATGAATACTCCGACCTTAGCGGTTCTTTCACCTTAACCACCAGTTCCCGATTCCACGCCTGTGCTGCTGTAGCGACAATCTTAGCGCCATTGTGCTGATAGTCTTCATCAGTAAAGCCAGCACCCTCCCCCGCCTGGGTTTCTACCCAAACCTGATGACCGGCTTCCTGTAAGACGCGAACGCTACTAGGACTCAATCCGACTCGAAATTCTTGGTCTTTTGTCTCTTTTGGTACACCGATTTCCATCGTTTTCCTTTATATAGTGCAGTTTTCAGACGTTGTGCCATAAGGACTAAGCATATACTCCTTACGCGATCGCACAACATCGTTGTTGAAATTGGTATAACCTACCGATATAAATTCTGCCCTTGCTTGTTTAAATGTTAAACTTAGTAAAGAAATATAACTAAATCATTACACCATCCTTGGCAACTATGACACAACCCCAACCCACAACCACTCCCCAACTCGCCGAACCCAAATTTGGTTTCAATGAATATGCTGAGCGCTTGAATGGTCGAGCCGCTATGATTGGGTTTGTCTTGACACTGGGCATTGAATATGCTACAGGTCAAGGACTGCTAACTTGGCTAGGTTTGCAATAACACTCTGAGATCAACATTTGGCAGTAGGAGCATCTTACTGGCGAAAACATCGCTAGCCGTATGATCAGGGCGGGTTTGACAGATAACGTTTGGCAAAAACCGATAACTTAAACTCGCGCCCGCCCATTGATATCACCTGTGTACCTGTGCACCCGGAGTCCCGCCGCTAATTTCTGCCCAAAGATACTAGCAGATGGATTAAGTCAGTCGCTATATTGATTGCAACAAGTGAGTATAAATGGTAAAGAATAATAGGTTATCAGCTAATGTAGCGATTGATCGGATAACCTAGAAGTAGATTAAGTACTTGACTGAAGTGGAATAGAGATAAATAGCAAACCGTGATGAATGCTTTAGGACCTCGATTCTGGAAGTTAGCCTACCGTAAAGAGCCAATTTCTAGCTTTATTGTCATTGTCGGCGCTGTCGATGCCGTCATTGGCGGTGTCGGTGAACGCTGGTCGCTGCTAACATTCGGGTTAATGATGGTCATGTTAGCCGTTGGTTTACGCTGGTGGCAAAGTCAACGTCGCCAAACAGAACTGGCTGAACAACCCGTAACCCATTATCTGCCAGCAAGCCCTTCCCGTCCACCCTTACCGATGCTCAGCACCAGCAAGCGCCACCCCCATCGCTGATGCTGGTTTAAAGCAAGTCAGGTGTAATTTTTTAGAAGAGAAAGATAAGGGAAGGCAGATTTGCGCCGAATGACAAGCAAATTAACATTGGAGCGATTGTATAAAATTGGCGAAGTTGCCAATCAAAGTGGATTATCGGTAAAAACGATTCGTTATTACGAAGAGGTGGGTTTACTGACACCAACGACAACCCGTTCCGAGTCAGGTTACCGCCTGTTTACCGAACCAACCCTGAATCGGTTAGCCTTTATTAAGCGATCGCAATCCCTCGGACTCAGCCTGAGTGAAATCCACGAAATCCTCGACGTTCACGACTCCGGTGAGTTACCCTGTGGTGCAGTGAAGCAACACTTACTGCATAAAGTCGAGGACATTAACCAGCAAATTCAAGCCCTAGAACTGCTCAAGTCAGAGCTTTTAGGCTTACTCTCAGGATGGCTTGAGCAGCCGCCGCGCGATCGCATAGCTCAAACGATCTGTCCAAACATTCAGTAAGCAACCCCGGTCTAAAGACGCGGGGCTTTAGCCAAGTAAGTTGAAGCCGTGCTTACCAGCCTAAGACTTTATTGTCTACGTTATCGGCAAGTGTTCAAGACCTAGAGCGTGGATGCGTAGCTAGTTCCCTGCTCTAGAACCGAAAAGTTAAACAGTTTTAAGGTCACTGAAACAGTGCTTTTTGGATAGTTACCGACCGATAACATTGGCGAAGCTAACGTTACTGAAAAGGAGAGACACAACAATGTCTAAACAACCCAATTACGTTTTTGTTCTTGATACAAACCGCAAGCCCTTGACCCCTTGCAAACCATCAGTAGCACGGAAGTTGCTGAAGGCTAGCAAAGCCAAAGTCTTTAAGTTGTATCCATTTACAATCATTTTGAATAAGGAGGTAGTTGACACACCCGAACCTTTAACCCTAAAAATTGATCCTGGCTCAAGAGTGACGGGATTGGCGATACTCGCCGATTCAAATCTTATCTGGGTAGCCGAATTAACTCATCGTGGACAGGCAATCAAGATGTCACTAGAATCGCGTCGCTCGTTACGTCGTGGACGCCGAAATCGGCATACACGCTATCGTCAGGCTCGATTTCTTAATAGAGCACGTCCTAAAGGTTGGTTAGCTCCAAGTCTTCAACATTGTGTAGGAACAAGTCTAAGTTGGGTTGATAAACTCTCAAGGTTAGCGCCAATAAAAGTGGTTGTTCAGGAGTTGGTCAGGTTTGATTTACAGCAACTGGAAAACCCTGAAATATCCGGCGTTGAATATCAACAAGGGGAGCTGGCTGGTTACGAAGTTCGTGAGTACCTGCTTAATAAATGGGAAAGAAAATGCGCTTACTGCGGCATTCAAAATGTCCCTCTACAGGTAGAGCATATCCAGCCCAAAGCTAAAGGTGGTAGTAATCGGATATCTAATTTGTGCCTAGCTTGCGAAAAGTGCAACATCAAAAAAGGGGCTAAAGATATCGATGTATTTCTAGCCAAGAAGCCTGATGTTTTAAAAAGAGTTCTCGCTCAAGCTAAAAGACCTTTAAAAGATGCTGCTGCTGTTAATTCGACCCGTTGGGCTTTATTCAATCGACTAAAAGAGACGGCGCTAGAAGTCAGTATTGGTTCGGGTGGATTAACAAAGTTTAACAGAACTAAATTAAACTTACCAAAAAATCACTTTTTTGATGCTGCTTGCGTTGGTGATACACCTGAACTTTTAGTGATAGCAAGCCAGCCTTTGAGCATCAAAGCGACTGGTCATGGCTCTATGCAAATGTGTCGTACTGACAAGTTTGGGTTTCCTTGTCGATATGTGCCTAGATTAAAGCGAGTCAAAGGTTTTCAGACTGGTGACATTGTAAAAGCAGTTGTTACCTCTGGGAAAAAGTTTGGAACTTACGCCGGGAGGGTTGCAGTTCGCTCTACTGGTAGCTTCAATATTTCAACAACAGGTGGGTTGATTCAAGGAATTAGCCACAAATACTGTCAACAAATTCATCAAAAGGATGGTTACAATTATGGTTTTTGAATATTGGAGGCTTCTTAAACCGCTACCGTGCGTTCCTCCCCGGTCTGAAGACACGGGGTTTCCCGCAACGGAGGAGTTCTGATGAATGAGGAATGAGTTTTGACCCTTCACTTCGTTCAAGGGAATGGCGCGTGACCCTTCGTTTCACTCAAGGAAACCTGGTTGTGTGTAGGGGCGGGTTTCACGATTATCGTTTCTTCCCTCACCCAGATGGAACTAAACCCGCCCCATCCCAGTTTTGAGTGCGATAATTATGACAAATGACCAATGAAATAAGGGCAGTTTTGATAGGAATGATCATAGTGTGGGCGACTGTGAGCCATAAGGCAATGAGTCAGCCTTTACCTGTACCCATTGCGCCACCCAATCCGGAAAATCCAGCTCAACCACCGCCTCCTATACCCATCGATTCGCCAAATCCCAATAATTTATCTCCGCCTCAACCTCTCCTTTCACCTGAAGCCTGGAGAAATCCGCAACTAGTCCGCACCTTTACAGGTCATAACACAGCCATTGATTCTTTGTTCTTTAGTCTAGATGGAACAATTCTCATTAGCGGCGGTAGTTATAACGATGGCAAAATTAAATTTTGGCAGCTAGAAACAGGTCAAGAAATCGACAGCCTGCGAGCGCAACGAACTTCGGTATCCGTCCTTGGCTTATCACCCGATGGAGAAACCTTGGTCAGTTCTGGTACAGATTCTGCGGTTAATCTCTGGAACTGGAAAACCGGAGACTATATCCATCAGTTTCGCGATCATACCAGCAATGTCTTGTCCCTGGCAATCACGCCAGATGGTCGCACCTTAGTAACGGGGGCTTTAGATGGAATTCGACTGTGGGATTTAACCAAACAACGTCGAATGTATACCTTGGCGCGTTTTGATAACCAAACCTATGGGTTGGCGATTCACCCGGATGGAGATATTCTGGCAAGTGGTCATAAGTATGGTTCAATTAAGCTCTGGAATTTAAACACAGGGGCGTCACTCAATCAGATTAGCGCCCATCGCGGTTCAGTTAATGCCTTGGCGTTTACACCTGATGGACAAACATTAGTCAGTGGTAGCTATGATCGCACGATTAAAGTCTGGAATCTTAGAACTGGACGATTAGCACAGACTCTTTCGGGACATACCGGGCGAGTGTGGGCTGTGGCGATTAACCCCGATGGTGAAACTCTAGCCAGTGCTAGTCGTGACGGGGTGCGGTTATGGAATTTAAGAACCGGTGAACTGTTGGGATTACTGAGAGCCCATGAAGATTGGGTGCATTCCGTTGCCTTTAGCCCTGATGGTACACTCCTGGCTACTGGCGGATTTGATCGGCAAATCATGGTTTGGCAAATTTCGACCGTGAGTGGTGAAGAGTTGGCACAACGTTCTCAGTAGGGGCTTGGTAACCATCAGTAGGGGCTTGGTAACCAAGCCCCTACTTCACCCCGTCAAATGCCAAGCATAGAGTCACCTAGGATTTCCCCCGTACAGCCGTTTTCAATTAAAGGAAATCTAGTATAGACTAGAGGACAAAAGCATAAAAGCTTCACTTAATATAAAGCCAAATTAATCTTTGGTAAGGAAAAGCTAATCAGCCAGAGCGAATAATGCTCACCTAAGACGTGCGCGATCGCGAGTCCAAGGGTCTGTTAGTAAATAAAGCAGTAAACGGAAAAAGTCAAGTCAAATTCATTTTTCTTCAGAAATAACCATCTGATGAGCGGGCTAAGTTGCTTGCCGTTCATCCGTTTTGATGTTAAAACATTCAACCCTAGAACATTGGTCTCTTGTTTCATTGATAATTCAGATAGTCTATCGATGGCGACGGTTATTGATTTGTCTCAAGCCATCTCTAGAGAAATTCGACTACAGCCATTGCTCTCAACCTTAATCCAGATAGCCTTTGAGATGACAGATGCTCAAAGCGTTACCCTGATTTTGCAAAAGCCGGAGCATTTAGTCATAGCGGCTAGGGGGGTAAGGGGTACAAACCCAATCATTTTGCCCCTGACTCCCATCAAATCCAGCCCAGAGATTTCCCTGACGCTGGTTGAATATGTTTGGCATCATCCCGACATTTTAGTCGTCTGTGATGATACGACAGACGTTACACGATGGTCAACGATCGCACTGAACCCTCAAAACCATACCCTCGATCCTAACGAAGGGTCAAAACTCAACACTCAACACTCAACACTTCCCCAATTGAGTGTATTATGTGCGCCGTTAACAGTGGGTGACCAGAAAATTGGTATTCTTTACCTAGAAAATAATCAAACCAGAGACGCATTTACGGGCGATCGCGTGGCGATTGTCCCACTCCTGTGCATCCAGGCTGCATCTGCACTACAGAATGCTCAAGCATACGAACACCTCGAACAGTATTCACGCACTCTGGAGAACACTGTAAAACAGCAAAAGCAGCAGTTACACCACACTGAATCCCGCTATCGTGCCATTATTGAAGATCAAAGCGAACTAACTTGTCGTTACAGCGCTGATGGCAGACTCACCTTTGTTAACGAAGTCTATTGTCGCTATTTTAGTAAAACACCAGAAGAACTCATTGGATACCGCTTTTTCCCCCTGATCCACCCAGAAGATAAACCCCTGCTAGAAGCCTTTATCGCCCGGTTGACTCCAGATAACCCTGTAGGTACAGTCGAACACCGTGTCATTCTAGAGAGTGGTGAGATTCGCTGGCAACAATGGAGCGATCGCGCTATCTTTGACGCTCAAGGTCGATTACTGGAATTCCAGGCGGTGGGACGGGATATTACCGATTGTAAATTAACCGAACAACGACTGCGCCACAGTGAAGCTCGACTCAATGCGATCATCTCCAGTACCTCCGACGGGATTATGATTGTCGATAGCCAAGGTCAAGTTCGTTTCACCAACCCAGCCGCCGCCAACCTCTTAAATCAGGATGTGGAGGAATTACTCAACTATAACTTTGGACTGCCTATTGGTATACATCAAACCACAGAATTGGGAATTGTTCGCGCCGATGGAAAACTCACTTTTGCTGAAATGAGTGTAGTTGAAACCGAATGGGAAGGTGAATCCGTTTTTGAGATTTGCTTACGTGATGTCACCGAACGTCAACGGGCGGAAGCCGCATTACGGGAAAGTGAAGAACGCTTCCGGGCAATTTTTGAACAAGCCGCCGTGGGAATTGCCCTGGGGACACCATCGGGAGAGTTAATTCGGGTCAATCAACGATTTTGTGACTTGGTAGGATACGAGGAGTCGGAATTATTACAGCTTAGTTTCCCCGCCATTACTCATCCTGATGACCGAGCCGCAGAACTCAATGATTTAACTCAATTATTGGCAGGTCAACGTTCCACTTATTCTAGAGAAAAACGCTTTATCCGTAAAGATGGTCAATGGCAATGGGTGAATCTTGCTGTATCCCTGGTGCGAACCTGGATGGATACCCCCAATTACATTATTGGCGTGGTTGAGGATATCCAACAGCGCAAGCAAACGGAAGCCGCCCTACAACAGGCTTTAGATGCAGCAGAAGCGGCTAACCGTGGCAAAAGCGAGTTCTTGGCAAATATGAGTCATGAACTGCGTACTCCCCTCAATGCCATCCTGGGCTTTACCCAACTCATGGCAAGGGATGCTTCTCTCAATCAAAATCAGCAGGATTATTTGGGCATTATTACCCGTTCGGGTGAACATTTGCTGGATTTGATCAATAATGTCCTGAATATGTCCAAAATTGAGGCGGGTAGGATTTCCCTGTCACAAAGTAGCTTTGATCTCTACAGTTTGGTTGATTCTATTGCGGAAATGTTGCGCCTGAAAGCCCTATCGAAAGGGTTACAGCTTATGGTTGAGCGAACTGCCAATGTGCCTCGCTATGGGATTGCAGATGAGGGGAAATTGCGGCAGATTTTGATTAACTTAGTGGGTAATGCGGTTAAATTTACGTCACAAGGTAAGGTGATCTTGCGTGTGCAAGGGATATCCGATACGATGACCCCACCAACGAATATCAATGCTCAATCCTGTCTGTTTTTTGAAGTCGAAGATACCGGGGTGGGCATTCGTGCTGATGAACTTGCTACCCTGTTTCAAGCCTTTGTGCAAACCAATACGGGTCAGCAATCGCACTCGGGAACGGGTTTAGGTTTAGCCATTAGTCGTCGGTTTGTGCAATTGATGGGTGGAGAAATTACCATTAACAGCACTCCTGGTCAAGGTACATTGGTAAAATTTGATATACCCATCGGCATCGTTCCCCAAGATCAGATTCCTAGTCAACCCTTAAGTCGGCAGGTGATTGGTATCGCACCCAACCAACCCAACTATCGCATTTTAGTGGTTGAGGATCAATGGGCAAATCGCAAACCCCTGGTCAAGTTTCTGGAATCCTTAGGATTAGACGTGCAAGAAGCCGAGAATGGTCAAGTTGCTGTTGCTCGCTGGGAACATTGGCAACCTCATCTGATTTGGTTAGATATGCGAATGCCTGTGATGGATGGGTATGAAACCACTAAAATGATTAAATCTCATCCTCAGGGAAAGACAACCGTGATTATTGCCTTAACCGCTAGCGCTTTTGATGAAGAACGAACGGCTATTTTAGCAGCAGGTTGTGATGATTTTGTCGCCAAGCCCTTCCGCACTGAGGCGATTTTAGAGAAAATGGCACAACACTTAGGTATCCGTTATTGTTATGACGATTCTGCCCCACCCTCATCCGATGTCGATACATCGGTATTAACCTCTGAGGATTTCAGGGTGATGCCGACGAATTGGATTACTCAGTTGCACCAAGCCGCCATCCAGCTTAATAGTAAACAGATTGTTCAGCTTATCGAACAAATACCTCCAGAACAGACGTTACTCACGAAGGCATTAACCGATTTAGTTAATAACTTTCGTTGTGATGTCATTATGGATATAGCGCAAAAGGCTATCTCGTGATCAACACCTCCCGTTTTTCTGACATTGTAGAGACGGGACAGACCACAATACAATACAGCTTGGATAAACTCTAATTTAATTTCTGCTCCCAGACGTGCCATGGCACGTCTCTACAACCCCTGCTCCCCCTTGGCAGTCAGACTTGCTTATGAACAGTTATCAGCCAAAGACATCAAAAGGAATTATTTTAATTGTTGATGATACACCCGATAGCTTACGTCTTTTGGAAGCCGCACTGACAAGGTATGGGTATGAAGTTCGCAGTACAGTTAACGGTGCCATGGCATTAACGGCGGCAAAAGCGGTAGCACCTGATCTGATTTTGTTGGACATTTTAATGCCCGATATGAATGGCTATGATGTTTGCTCAGCCCTGAAAGCTTCGCCCGTTACTCGTGATATTCCGATCATTTTTATTAGCGCCTTAGATGAAATCTTTGATAAAGTCAAAGCCTTTACCTTGGGAGGGGCTGACTATATTACTAAACCCTTTCAATTTGAAGAAGTTTTGGCGCGTGTGGATCATCAACTGACGATTCGCCAACTCACCCAGGATTTGGAGCAACGAGTCGATGCACGAACGGCTCAATTAAAACAAACCCTAGAGGACTTACAACAAGCCCAAGTTCAGCTTGTACAGATTGAGAAAATGGCAACACTGGGTCAATTAGTAGCCGCCGTTGCCCATGAAATTAACAATCCTGTGGGGTTTATTAATGGAAATCTCAGTTGTGCCAAGGACTATACTCAAGATCTGATTTCTCTGCTGCGTCTGTATCAAGAAAAGTTTCCCCATTCCGGCACTGAAATTGAGCAAAAAAGTCAGGATATTGAACTAGATTATCTGATTGAGGATCTGCCCAATATTCTATCTTCAATGAAACAGGGGGTTGACCGTCTTTTTCAGCTTAGCAACTCTTTGCGAACATTTTCTCGCTTGGATGCTCATCATAAGGTAAATTTCAACGTCCATGATGGAATTGAGAGTACGCTGTTGATTTTAAAACACCGAATTAAGGCAAATGATAAACGTTCAGCCCTTAAGGTGATTAAAAACTACGGCAATTTACCGCCTATCGACTGTTATCCTGGGCAACTGAATCAAGTTTTTATGAATATCATCGCTAATGCTATTGATGCATTAGATGAATTACAGGTAAAAAAGTTGGAGGAATTGAATCAAGACTATCTGCCTCACATTAAAATTGACACCTACATTCCAGAAGATAAAGAAGTCGTGATTATTCGGATTAGCGATAATGGTATAGGTATGTCAACTCAGGTAAAAGACTGCATATTTGATAACTTTTTTACCACCAAACCCGTGGGTAAAGGAACTGGTTTAGGCTTGTCTATTGCGCGTCAGATTGTGGTCGAAAAGCATAAAGGTTCCCTAAATTTTAGTTCTACACTAGGGGAAGGAACAGAGTTTGTGATTGAGTTGCCCATTTGACATCCTCACCACGCAGTAACCAAATAGGGGTTTGGTAACCAAATAGGGGTTTGGTAACCAAACCCCTACGACGAACGAACTGACTCCGGGAAGCGACGACTCAATACGGGTAACACAGGACAAGGTTTTTTCATCTGCAAGTTATCCGAGGCTTGACCACTAAATGTATTCCAGCGAAAGGGTCCTTTGTGCGCCGCCGACATCCATAACAATCGCTTTGCCCGGGTCATTGCTACGTATAATAGACGATATTCTTCTGCGGTTTTAAGCTGTCCCGCTTTCTCCCAGGCTTCCATGGCTGTGGGTAGGGGGAAATCATGCAAATTTGCCCGAATTTGCGCCCGCGCGACTTCCGCTAGGGTAAAATCCCCTAAAAACTGTGCCGCCGTGGGTACCCAAGGATTACCGGGAATGGTGTCTTCGTGGAGAAAGGGGAGAAATACATAGTCCCAATCCAATCCCTTGGCTTTATGCATGGTGATAATGGTGAGTTGACGTTGACGTAAATAGCGAGAGTCGGCGTCTTCGGTTTCTACGGGTTCAAACCGTTCCGAGGAGACAATTTCACTCAAAGCGGCTAAGGTAGCAGACATGGCGCTGCTGCTGTAGGTTTGTTTGACGACTCGTTCGGCGAGTTTATCAGCTGTGGCGAGTTCGGATTGGTCGTACTGTAAGGTGAGGGCTAAAAAGGAAATAAGCTGGTAATGGGGTAATTCTAGACGCGCTCGTAATAGACTGCGACAGTATCTGGCGGCTTGACGCACTCCAGGGGATTGAGTGGGGTCAAGGGGTCCTGGATAGAGGAATTGTTCGGGATAGGTGGCGAGGGCGTTTAAGTCTTGGGTGGGAATGAGTTGGCGTTTAACGAGAACTTCTAATGCCGCTTTTAGGTAATCGGGAGAATGGGGACGGTCAATAAATTGCAATAATGCCAGTATTTCAACGGGAATGTGAGAGTGGCGATCGCTCCCCTGTACATCATACACCTCAATCCCATGCTGGCGTTTGAGATAGTCGAGTTTCTGGGCGATAAAGTTTCCTTGGCGATTTTCCCGCACTAATACCGCCGCGTTATGTTTGGGGTTGCGGGTGAATAAGTCTATAACCCGTTGTCCCAAAAGTTCTACGGTTTGATAAATATCACTGGGGGTATAAATTTCTAACCCTCGTCCCTCTGGCTGAGGATTGGCGTCGGTTTGTGGGTCATTAGGGGGTACGGGATGGATGGTTTGGGGACGAAAGGGACGAGTGGATTCATCCTCTTTTTGAGTATAAGTTTGATTTACCCAATTTAAGATAAAATTAGCGGCATCAATAATAATGGGTGTACTGCGACCCGCTTGATCCATGGTAGCAAGGCGCTGCTGCTCCTGACATTCGGTACAAAAGCGATTAAAATATATTGGGTCTGCGGGAGTAAAGGTGGAGTTAATCGCTTGATTTGGGTCACCCACCCGGATTAAATTGAGGGGTGTGTAAGGATTAGTCGGATCAGCGGCTAGAGTTTGTAGTAAGTGATATTGCAAAGGACTCGAATCCTGTGCCTCGTCTTCAAATACGGCAAAAAATTGCTGCTGCCAGAGTTGACGCACGGTGTTATCTTCTAGCACTCGCAACGCTGCTAGAATCATATCATCATAATCAATAAAGTCTCGCGATCGCGTCACTCGTTGATATTGCTCGTATAATCCCGCCGCGATCGCTAAAATGCCATAAGGGTCATTGGTTTGTTGACTGATTCCCCATAAGTCTTCCGGTAATAATCCCGAACTTTTGGCTTCGTGAATTACCGTATATGCCAAAGACGGTAACACTTCGGTTCGCAATACCGATTGTCGCCGCAATCGTTCCGTCTCTTCCCCATCAAACGTTATCCCTTCCAACAAAATAGAATAGCGACGCGGATTGGCAGCAATCCACTGTTCCACACAAGCACGAATTAAGCGGTGGGTTTGATTGGGGGTGACAACCGTCAGCGTATCTAAATTAATCCCTGATAAATCAGGATGGCGGTTGGCAATATTTAGGGCTAACCCATGAAGAGTATACACCACAAAACTATTTTGGGGTAAGCGTAGGGGCTTGAGATCCTTACGAATTTTAGCTTTAATCGAAGCCTTAATTGAAGCCGCCGCCGATCGCGTAAACGTGACCACGACCAATTGTCGTTTACCATGGAGTTGATATCGCGCGATCGCAATTGCTGCGGCGACTGCCATTCCCGTAGACTTCCCTGCACCCGGTACCGCCGACACCGCCAGAGTTCCCCCCTGCCAATCTGCCATCGGTTGTTGTCCCTGGCGTAAGCTGTTCCGCAGGCGTTGCAATTCCTGCTCTCTGAAGGCAGTTAGGGACAGTTGTAAGCTATTTTGACTGGTGTTGGGATGATCTGGCATTGTTTAGGGGAGGAGGCGGTAGATAATTCTCAAATAATTTTAATCATGCATCTATAGAGATTCACAAAAAGATTCGCGATCGGATCATCAGATATTGATTCTAGCGAAATTGCTATCCTAACGATAACTCTAATTGCTTTGGCGTTGGCTGATTGTCATCCAATTCCCTTGTGGATAAAAAATCCAGAATACTGTGAGCAATAGCCTTAGATGCTAAGTAAGGAACCCCATTACCAATTGTTTTAAACATATTTGTCAGTGACATGTCATCGGGAAGGACAAAGTTTTTCGGTAACGATTGTATAGCCAGCGTTTCCGCAACAGATAAACGACGCGCTTTATAAGGATGTAAGTGAACTTCGTTATTTCCGTAACAAGCTGTCGGGGAATAACGCCATCGGTGAAGACGTTTGTAAGACTTTCGGGAATCATCTCCCTCCGCCACCGAAAGAAATCGCTTGAGTCCCGCTCTCGGTTTAAAATGATGTTTAGCATTGGGATGGTTAAGTACATCGTTTTTCCGAAACCAATATTCAACTGTTAGTTCCTGAATAATATCATTAGAGCAAGGGCGGTGTGAATTTTCCTGAAAGGGATCAGTTGCAGCCCAAGGACAAGCGAAAACCCTTGGCTTAGGATATACAATAGAAGTCATCCAGGGAAAAACGCCTTCAGGCATAAATTGGGCAGTTGGCGATAGTCCTATATCTTTGACTAAACTTCGATGAAATCCGAGTAGGATAATCCTCTCCCTATCTTGAGGAACGCCGTATTCTATCGCGTTAATTAGACGCTCTGTTAATAGATAGCCAGCTCGATTTAGCTGATCTTTAAGCTGTTCAAAAAAAAGACGGTGTTTTTTAGTTGTCCACAATCCTTTAACATTCTCGAAGAGAAAGAAATCCGGTTGATATTGGCAAATTAATTTAACATAAGCAGCCGAAAGTTTACCATTATCACCGTCTTTCCCTCGGTTTTTCCCCCCAACTGAGAAGTCGGGACAGGGAGGACCACCAATGAAACCAATAATGTCTCTAGATTTGCGAGCATCCTGGATTAAATACCAGAGATTTAAGGCTTGTTCACCTTCTATCAGTTGCTCAACATCTCCATCTTCGGCATAATGGCATCCGTATTCGGGTAATGGCAGATTCAGAACTTGTCTAGAGTAACGGTAAGCTTCTACATAGGAGGGATTAATTTCATTCACATATACGATATCAAAACCACTGGCTTCAAAGCCTAAATCAAGAAATCCAATTCCAGAAAAGAAAGAGAAAAGTTTTGGTCTAAGGGTCATTTATCAACTATAAAGGATAGAAATATTATACCAGTTTAGATAATCCAGAATGAGTTACTTATGTCAGGGCACTATCCTTGCGCTCTTACGGTTGGGTGTACTATTAGCACTTGAGAATTCTCTTCCGACGCTGGTTTCTAGATTGGCATTTCCTGATCACAGTAGCTACATCGCCAGTAAAGTCCTCCTAAACGTATATGACAGAGTAAGGTATCTGAGCAACAAGGGCAAGTAGGCTTCTTAATTATTAATTGCTTCAGAGTTTTAGCTCCATCCTGTCGGCTGCAACCCTTTTCCAGGTGAGTCAGCCCTGAGAGCGGCTTACTTGACTTGGCGGGCATTTTTTAAAGCTGAATGAATCATACTTTAAGTATAGTTGTATTGACTTGACATTAAACTTAATGTTAAATAAGATAAAAGGCTTTATGATGAGAATGAGTCATCAGGAACATTTAAGGGATTAGATAGGGAGGCTGGCAATGGCATTTTTGCCGTATTTACCGAAAAATTGGGTCTAAAGCCTCGTCCTTAAAGGACGACTTTGTGTTAAAATTCACTTAGAGGAAAGGGTATTAAACCTCTATAAAAACCCAGAGCCGAGAGGCATCGCACCTTGAAAACTAGGCTTAGAGGGTTCTGTACAGAAAGGCTTGTACAGGTAAAAAGTCTAAGCAACAAGCACGCCCAAAACACATTCTTTCTTGTTTTCAATAGTACGATAGGGCATATCGAAACTAGCTTCTGTAATGGAGCAAAACGCTTCTGGAGAGATGCTCCTCTGGTATGAAATAGGCGACTATTTCATAGTAAGAGTGTTCGATGAAAGAAGAATCCTCACGCCTTTAGGCTGAGGAGTGTCAAACCTAGATTATTTACACCTAGAGAGCAGTCACGCTGTTGTCCCTCCCTGTGGGACAACAGTAATTTTCAAACTTTTAAGATGATAGGCAGTAGTAGCAGGAGATTTTCGATGAGCAACAAAACCAAAATTGTCAAAGAAACCTTTGGAAGTCCTAACCAAGAGGGCTACTATAGTGGGGCTTATATCTTCAGTGACGGCACAGCGGAGTTTGTCTGTGGATATCAAGCTCCTACTGGCAAGAGCAACGGTAGCGAAGAATACTATAACGTAATGCCAGCCACCCCTCAACAGGTCTACGCAAAATATGGAAAATCTGAAGAAAGTGCTTGATTAGCCATCGATACTTCAAGACGCGACTATTTGTCCTGAATAGCCCAAAAATCTAACCCAAAATGAGCAACCCAGCATAGACAATTGCCCCCAAAGCAAATGCCCAAAAGCGACTTTGCCGTTCTTCTGGTAGTTCTTCTTTAATCACATTCAGAATAATTCCCCCACCTAGAAAGGCAAACAGTACGGCTAGGGCGGCTTGAGATATTTCCGTGGCTTGTCCAATCGTCCAACCGCACAAAATTGCACCAGCTAAAACCCAGCGCCCGATGCGGTGATAAGCGTCTTGGTGATGCTCCCGTAATCCGTAGTCATTAACAAAAAAGTGCAATGCCATGGCGATAAAAAAGAATAAGAGACTCTCTAATCCCGGTTCCTCGCGATGAATGAGTAGGTACCCAATTAAAAGATTATAAAGGGAAAACGAACCAATGTGTAACCAAAAGATCCCTTGAGAGAGTAGATTCCCAAGCTTGTGCTGATTTTGCCGATACAGTTTAACCAGATGTTCTAAGCCATAGAATACTGTTAATCCCAAAAGCGCAACTAAATAAACATGGTTTTCCAAAAATGCGAGAGCAAATCCTTCTGTCTGCTCAATGGTTCGTTGTCCCTGATTAAGTTCTGGCAACAAATGCACAAAAACATACGCCACCGATGCTCCCCCGGCAAATGATAACCACTGACTGCGAGGAATCGCATCAAGAAAGCGCATTTTTTCACCCAATAGATGAACAAGCGCTAGGAGTATGGCGAAGATTAACGAAAGCAGCGTGGTTATTGATGAGTTTAATACCGAAGATTGTGCGATCGCGAATAATAGTTGTACATCCATTCCCCTATTGTCCTGGAACCTCTGGCAATTCCAACACATTCACCTGCACTAAGGGTGTGGCATTAAACTCCTGTTGTAGTAAATGAGTTTGAATCGCTTGGGTTAACTGCATCTGAATCGCTTCCGTAGAGGCAGTTACCTCCGGGTTACGCTGGACATAAACGACTGTCAGTAGCGTATTTTTATCCTGGAGTTTAGTCGGAGTAAACTGCACATTCGACTGCACCAGTTGTGCCAAATCACTCTCCTGTACCACCTGCTGAATCTCAGTTGCAGTACGCTGTTCTAGCGTCGTTCGCTGTAAATAGGGTTCCTGCCAAAGTTGCCCGGTTAACAAAAGAGTCAGTATAATCGCCACAATCCCCAACACCACTGGAAACAGCCACCGCTTTCCCCGGTTATACCGAGCGCCCTTGGCGGAAAGCCCAACCAGACGGAAGACGATGGCGCCAGAAAGATTAATCCCGCCCAACTGAAGTACAAGTAGGAACAGACTATTAACCACCATATCCCACCGTGCGATCGCGGCTGCCATTCCCACTAATCCGGCGGCTGGGGCTAAGGATGCGGCGACTAACACACCAATGGCGGCTCCGGAAACCAGACTACTGCGTTCAGATTGCACCAGATTCAATGCACCCGCTGTTCCGGCAATTAAGGGTAAGAGGATGGTAACTGAAGATACTTTAAAACTCGCCATCATCAGCGTGGTTGGTGCTTCCTGTTGCATAATTAAACTCAAAACCCCTGCCACAACTACAGTCACGCTAATCCCTGCACCATAGCGGATGATACTGCGCTTAAGTAAGTATAAATCTCCTCGTGCCGTTGCGATCGCGGTATTCATTGCAGGTCCGGCAAAGGGTGCAATCAGCATCGCGGCTGTGAGTAGATAAATGGTATTGGTAAATAAACCAATCCAAACCACCACACCTGCACAAGCTGCATACCCCAGAAATCCCCTCCAAGAGCCAATACTCTGCAACCCGGCTAAAAATATCTCTAGGGGGCTGCGTAACTGCACCTCCTTCACTTGTTCAGGGGCTTCTGACGAAGGAGGTTGTAGGGGCATCATCCCCCGAGGCACTAACGTAACATGTAAGTCAGGGAGCGTATCTAAGGCTTCCAGAAAGCCCTCTACCTGACGATTGGGAACATAGGCGATTACAAAATCTAGCTGTCCCTCAGTATCAGACGCTTCAAACCGAGCCAGATTCATCCCCTGATGAGCTTTAGCCATATCGAGAACCTTATCTCCTTGTCCTCGTGGCACTTGAATTAACAGTTGGCGCACCTCACCCTCCCAGTTATACCTGTCATTAAGCGTGATACGCCGGATGCATTTTGACTTCCCTCATCGGAAAGATGTTATTGCAGAAGGCTCCAGGGAACAAAAGGGTCAACCCCTCTCAAAGCCTTACCAATGACAAAGGACAAATGACAAATGACAAATTTTATCTGACTCGATGTTACTCCCAGGCGTCGAGGTCTATGGCTTTTGAGCCGCCTCGGTCTAGCTGTGCTAAAAGTTTACCCAACTGATACCACACTAACCAACCAATGAATAGAGTTAGGGGTAGGGAGATGGTGTAAGCCAAGAATGTGGGAAAGCTAAAAATTTCTAGCCCAGCCGCCAGAAATACGCAAATTCCGGCGGAAATTCCCAGGAATGGGATGAGTAAGGGGAATCCTTGCATTTGAGCCAGACTGCGTGAGGAACGGTTCTTTGCCCATTCCTGCACCTTTTGTTTCAGCGTGGCTTCAAAGGCTGCACCACAGGTAATCCCAGCCAGTAAACCCATCACTAACAATAAATAAGGCGGTTCCTGAAAATAATACACAAGGCACTCCCAGCTTATAAGTCCAATATAGCCAGATTGTACACTGCTCAAGGGGTGACAATAAAGCTAAAAAAGAGACGGGGTGTCGGCTTTGAGGTGTGGGCTGTGGGGTTTGTTACCTTGATGGTACCTTAATTCGGCGCAATTCATTCACGATTTTTTCACCTTTTAAGGTTAAAATAAATAACTTTTTTGATTTTATAATCTTTGATCATCAAGCAAATTAATATTTATTAATTTCCCCCCGATCTGATTAAGGAATTTGCTAAATTGAATTAATAAATTCATGATTATTATCAAAGAAATTCTTCTTTTATAATAACGATTAAAACTCAAACTTGAAGAGTCAAAGTCTCAATCAGTTTGGGAGGAATATGAACCAGCGAGTCAAAGCAAAACTCCAACAAGAAATACGGGATCTGCGCGATCGCTTACAGCAGGCTGAGGCGAAGTTGCAGGCGCTCAGGGGTGAAGAATTTACAGTGATTCAGGAATTTGGTGATAGTACAGGCGATCGCAAATCCACTGAAGACAGATTACGTCAACATCAGCAACACCTACAATATCTCCTCACCTCCAGCCCTGCGGTGATTTTTAGCACCCAGCCTCATCCGAATTACAAGCTGACATACATTAGTGAAAATGTCGCCAATGTTTTGGGTTACACTGCACAGGAATTTTTGAACGGGTCTCATTTATGGTTAAATCATATTCATCCTGAGGATCTTAACTCAATTCTCCAGACATTACCCCAAAAATTAGCACAGGGAAATTACTCCTTTGAATACCGTTTCCTCCATGGTGATGGCACGTATCATTGGCTATGCGATGAAGGGAAACTGATTCAGGATGAAATGGGCAACCCGATTGAGGTTGTGGGTTATTGCGTGGATATCAGCGATCGCAAACAAACGGAATTAGCCCTGAGTCGCAGCCGAGAATTGAAAGAAGCGATTTTTAATGAATCAACCGATGCTCTATTTTTAGTAAATCCAGAAACCGGATTAACCATCGACTGTAATCAACCTGCCGTTAATTTATTTGAAGCCGCGAACGAAGCTGAACTGATTAATATTGAAGGGCATACTCTCCAAAAATACCGATTCACCCTAGAAGAGTTAAACAGCATTAATCAAGCCATTAATCAGTACGGGGTTTGGAGTAAAGAAGTTGAATATATCACCAAAAAAGGCAGATGCTTCTGGGGAAACTTAGCGGTGAAGCGAATCCAGGTAACTGATAGTGCCTTAAATTTAGTCCGGGTTACTGATATCACCAACCGCAAGGAAGCGGAAAAAGAGCTAAATCTCCAGGCTGTGATCACTAAAAATATGGCAGAAGGCATTTGTTTGGTTAGTGTGAATGAGGGGCAGATCGTTTATGCGAATCCCAAGTTTGAGCAGATGCTTGGGTATGACAAAGGTGAACTCATAGGAAAATCGGTATCTATTCTCAATTACGACGATGATGAAATCAGTGCGGAAGAGGTGAAAAGGATTATTAGCCATAACGTGATGCAAAAGGGTGAATATACCTACCAAGTCCATAATGTTAAGAAAGATGGCACACCTTTCTGGTGTCAAGCCACAACATCACGATTTGATCATCCTGATTATGGCACCGTACTTGTCGCCGTTCAACAAGATATCACCGTGCAAAAACAAGCTAAAGAACAACTAAAAGCCTCCCTGAAAGAAAAAGAAGTCTTGCTCAAGGAAATTCATCACCGGGTTAAGAATAATTTGCAAATTGTCAGTAGCTTGCTACAAATGCAGTCGCGGCGGACTCAGGATCAAGAGGTGGCGTTGGTGTTGCAGGATAGTCAAAATCGCATTGCTTCTATTGCCTTGGTTCATGAAAAATTATATCGCTCAGAGAATTTAGCCCAGATTGATTTTGCCCAATATGTTCCAGATTTAATTACCCATCTGTTTGATTCTTATAACATCAGTTCCAGTCAAGTTCGTATTGCCTATCAGGTTGAGGATATTGCTCTGGCTATTGATACGGCGATTCCCTGTGGTTTAATCTTGAATGAATTGGTTTCTAATTCCCTCAAATATGCATTTCCAGAGAATCGTCAAGGAGAAATTAATATTGCATTTCAGCGCAATTGTGATCACCGGATCACTCTGATTGTGCGTGATAATGGTGTGGGGATACCCAAATCCTTTGATATTGAAACAACAACCTCCTTAGGATTGACACTGGTTTGGGGATTAGTTGAGCAGCTCGATGGAACCTTGGAACTCAACTGTGATTCGGGGACTGAATTTAAAATCATTTTTGCGAGTCAAGTTAAAACTAGAAAATAAATCAGATAAAAACGAAAAAAAAGGAGAACTCAATTATGTTTAGTAGACACCCCCCCACCCCTAGATTAAAGGAAGCGATGAAAATTCTCGTGGTTGAAGATGAGAGAATTATCGCGATTAATCTCAAAGAAAGTTTAGAATCTCTGGGATATAAAGTCCCCGCGATCGCGGCGTCGGGAGAAAAGGCGATTGACAAAGCCACAGAGTTCCATCCCGATTTAGTTTTGATGGATATTTGGCTTAAAGGTAATATCGATGGAATTGAAGCGGCGCAGCAAATTTGGGAACGCCTGAAAATTCCCACGATTTATGTTACCGGACATTCAGATCAGAGTACTGTAGAACGGGCAAAAATAACCGCTCCCTTTGGTTATATCCTCAAACCCGTCAAAGAACAAGCCCTTTACGTAGCCATTGAAACCGCATTACAGCGATATGAACGAGAGCAATTACTCAGCGCCATCCTCAAGGGGATTGGAGATGGGGTGATTGTTACGGATAAAGACTGTCGAGTTCAGTTTCTCAATCATCAGGCGGAATCGTTAACCGGTTGGCAATTAGCTGACGCCAGGGATCGGGAATTAACTGAAGTATTTAATATTATCGATGAACAAACCCAGCAGCCTGTTGGTGATTTGATTAAAGGGGTACTGGAAAAAGACACCATCATTTATCTGGAAGAGCGGATTTTGTTGATCCCAAAGCAGGGAAAGGCGATCCCAATTGCGGATAGCATTGCTCCGATTAAAAATAACGACGGTGCGATCGCGGGTGCGGTTTTGGTGTTTCGAGATGCGACGCAACAGCGCTTAGCCCAGGAACAGAATCAAGCCATGGAACGCGCCCGACAATTAGAGTATGACCTGGTGGAACTGCAATGTCTAGATCAGTTCCAAAAGGACGGTTTAGGTACTATATCTGAAGAATTGTCAACGCCTTTATCCACGATTAAGTTGGCGGTTCGGATGCTGGAAACCATTTTGGATCAACAGAGTTTATTAAGTTCACAAATCCGTGCTGATTCGACAACAATGGCTCGTTACTGGGCGATTTTGCAACAGCAGTGTAACCCGAGACTCAAGCTAGTTAATGATTTGCTGGATATGCAAAGGATTGACGCTCAGGCTTATCCTCTAGAGCTAACCTCAATTCGATTCCCAGACTGGATTTATGAGCATGTTGCGCCGTTTCAAGCCTGGGCGACGTTTCAGCAGCAACGTTTTTCTGTTGATATTGCTCCAGATTTGCCACCCCTGGTTTCAGAGTTGTCGAGTCTGACCCGGATCTTGACAGAATTGCTAAATAATGCATTCAGAGATACGCCAGCCGGGGAGGAAATTGCGGTAACGGTGCGAGGGGAATGTAGAGACGCGCCATGGCGCGTCTGGGGAGCAGGGGATGTAGGGGCGGGTTTTACAGATAACCTATGGCGACAAACTGATAACTTAACTAAACCCGCCCTTCTAGAGTCAGATAGGGGAATTACCTCAACACTCAACTCTCAATTTACTGTCGAGATTCAGGTGAGTAATTCTGGCGTGGAAATTCCCCCAGAGGAACGGGCGAAAATCTTTGACCCATTCTATCGCATTCCCAGTCCCTATCCCTGGAAACCGGGGGGAACGGGTTTGGGGCTAACTGTGGTGAAAAAGCTGGTACATCGACTCCAGGGCGAGATTGAGGTTACCAGCGATCGCGACGGGACAAAGTTCACAATTTTTGTACCAACTTTACAATCTCAGGGGATGGAGGTGGATCATGATCATGATCAGTGAAGAATGTTTATCTGAAACTGACACAGCAACGATGACTCAAATTTTGGTTGTGGAAGATGAGAGAATTATTGCTCTCAACCTGAAGGAAAATTTAGAATCTTTAGGTTACATAGTAGTGGGAATCGCCGCCTCTGGGGAAAAAGCCGTGACTAAAGCCAGGGAACTGTATCCCGATTTAGTATTAATGGATATCTGGTTACAGGGGGACATGGATGGAATTTCTGCGGCGCAACAAATTTGGGATGAGTTGCAAATTCCGGTGATTTATTTAACTGGACATTCAGATAAAATTACCTTAGAACGGGCAAAGGTAACGGCGCCCTTTGGTTATATTCTAAAACCCGTGAATGAACAGCAATTATCGGTTGCGATTGAAATTGCCTTACAGCGCTATGAACGCGAGCAATTTTTGAGTGCGGTGTTGCGGGGAATTGGGGATGGGGTAATTTTGGTGGATCAAGATTGTCGGATTCAGTTTCTAAATCGGGTGGCGGAATCCCTAACCGGATGGGAATTTGCTGATGCCAAAAATCGGGATTTGACAGAGGTGTTTAACCTTATTGATACACAAACCCAGCACCCTGTCAATAACCCCGTTACTCTGGCGTTAGAACAGGATAGAATCGTTTATCTCACCGATGATATTCTCCTGATTACCAAAAATGGTACACCCCTACCCATCGCAGACAGCGCTGCGCCCATTCGGGATAACCAGGGGAACCTAGCGGGGGCGGTATTGGTGTTCCAAGATATTAGCGATCGCAAGCAAGCCGAAGCCGCACTGCGCCAACAGTTAGCCAGGGAACAACAACTCAACCAGTTCCAACGGCAATTTATTCACACCGTTTCCCATGAATATCGCACACCCCTCTCAATTATTCAAGCCTCAACCTTCCTGATTGAAGCCAATGATTCATCGGGGCAATTTGAGAAAAATCGGCTGAATTGCCAGCGAATTAAACAGGCGGTTAAATATATGGTGGGATTGCTGGAAGATGTGTTAACCTTTGGGCAAGCTGAGGCGGGTCAACTTATCCTTGATCCAGCGCCTTTGGATTTAAAACTCTTCTGTCAACAGATTATTGAAGAATACAGCCTGATTGCGAGTAATCGGTCAGAAATTAAATGGCTCAGTTGCGGTAAAGGTCAAACCGCTTATCTGGACAAAAAAATTCTACAACTGATTGTGAGAAATTTACTCACAAACGCCCTGAAATATTCTCCCGAACAGAGTCCTGTTTATCTAACTCTCACCTGTGAAGATGACCGACTGATTGTTGAGGTAAAAGATACAGGAATTGGCATTCCTTTAGCCGATCAACCCCATATCTTTAATGCATTCCGGCGAGCCAGCAATGCTGGGACTGTCCGAGGATCGGGTATGGGATTAGCAATTGTGAAGAAGGCAGTTGATTTACATGGGGGAACTATATCGGTTGAGAGTTCTTTGGGGGTTGGTACTACATTTACGGTTACGTTACCGTTTCCAAAACTATCGATTTAGTCATCCCAGGCTTTAATTTTGTTCTTTTTTACCGCAAACTGTAAGGATATACTTGTGCTGTTCCCTGTCCCCCTTGTCAGTTATTTATCATGAAAAAAATATCCAGAACAATTTCTCAAAGACTGACTAAAATACTTGTGGTTGAAGATGAGATAATTATTGCGACAAACCTGAAAGAACAGCTAGAAACCTTTGGGTATTGTGTCGGCGCGATCGCGACATCGGGAGAGAAGGCGGTGGACATGGCGACAGCACTGTGTCCTGATTTGGTGTTGATGGATATTCACCTCCAGGGAGACATGGATGGAATTGAAGCGGCACAGCTTATTTGGGAGCGTTTGTCCATTCCAATTATTTATGTTACCGGACATTCTGATCCGAGTACGTTGGAACGAGTCAAAGTATCTTGTCCCTTTGGCTATATTTTAAAGCCAATTAAAGAACGGGAATTATTTATTGCCATTGATATTGCCTTACATCGCTATGCTAGAGAGCAACTCCTCACCGCCATTTTGCGAGAAATGGGGGATGGGGTAATTTTTATTGATGATCAATGTCGTATCCGCTTTCTCAACGGAGTGGCGCAGATGTTGACAGGGTGGCAGTTTTCTGAGGCAATAGAACGGGAATTAACGGAGGTTTTTCAAGTCGTTGATGCACAGGAAAGACAATCGGTTAACCTACCGCTCAACTTAGCGATACAAAACAAGTTTACTGCGGCTATCCCCAGTCATAGTGTATTGATTTCTCGGCAAAATATAAGGATTCCCATTGGCGGGAGTGTAACGCCAATTCGCGATAAAACCGATAATTTGATTGGGACAGTATTGGTTTTTCAAGACATCAGCAGTTCGACGCAGTTAGAGAAAGCCAAATGCGACCTAGAACAGGCGTTAACGGAGTTAAAAACGACCCAATTTCAACTCATTCAATCCGAGAAGTTATCCAGCGTAGGGCGCATGGCGACGGCATTAATCCAGGAATTCAATAATCCGATTACCTGGATTTGTGGTAATATTGTCCTTGGTCGGTCTTATTTCCACGATATATTAAACCTGCTGCAACTTTATCAGCAAGCTTATCCTGATCCGACGTCAGAGATTCAGCAGTTACGGGAGCGGATTGATTTAGAGTTTATTGCCCAAGATTGGCAAAAAATGTTTAATTCCATTCAGATGGGCGCCGAACGTCTGATGGATGTGACGCTATCTCTGCAAGCGCTGCGGAATTTTTCGACATTGGATGAACTGGATCAAAAGACTGTTGATATTAATGAAACAATTGATTCGACATTATTTTTGATCCAGCATCGGCTCAAGTCCCAAGGAAAAAAGGCAGAGATTCAGGTGATCAAAAACTATAGTCAATTGCCATTTTTGAGGGGTTATGCCAGTCAGTTGCATCAGGTGTTTATCCATCTGTTGAATAATGCCATTGATGCGATAGAATTGAAGGATTTACCAGGTTTGATTAGAATTGATACAAACGTTGTTCATCGTCAAGTTTCATTCCCATCCGTCGGGGAATTCGTCGGGGAATTCGTCGGGGAATCCGTCGGGGAATCCGTAGGGGAATCCGTCGGGGAATCCGTAGGGGAATCCGTAGGGGAATCCGTCGGGGAATCCGTAGGGGCGAAGCATTCGCGCCCGGATGTATCGGAGTTTTACCCAAATCCCAACGCGAATGCTTCGCCCAACCCCACATCAAACGATGCAGATGGATCGAATTTCTACCCAAATCC
>NZ_JBKHUP010000045.1:0-61772 GCF_046565525.1 Coleofasciculus sp.
ATCAGTTATCAGTTATCAGTTATCAGTTATCAGTTATCAGTTATCAGTTATCAGTTATCAGTTATCAGTTATCAGGAGCAGATGAGGGAGATGGGGGAGATGAGGGAGATGGGGGAGATGGGGGAGAAAATTTCTATAGCCCATTACTCTTTGTCTGTTCTCTGTTCCCTGTTCCCTGTTCTCTGTTCCCTGTTCCCTGCCTAATCACAAATGAAGAATGACCAATGAGATAGATTCAGCTATTTTTTATGCCGTGGAGTTACTCAGTCACTATGGATTTGAACTGAGGGGATATTCTGCGACAGAATTAGTTGAGTTTTGGTTGGAGGAGTATCCCGCCCAATGGATTCGTTTAGCGGTCATTGAAGCTTTGTATCAGGGACGGTATAAGGCGATTTCCGTTGAGCAAATTTTAGCCGTCTGGGGGCGACGAGAACAGCCTATCTATCGATTTAATCATGAGTTTGAACGGTTGATTTGTCGCAAACTGCCGCAAGATTTGAACGCCCCCGTTGATAGGACGTCTGAATCGATGTCCTTGATGGGGAGTTTCCTGGATAGGTTTGAGTCAAGTTCTACGGTTGAAGTGGCACAGTCAGAGGAGTTTGTTGTGACTCAATCAGCAACGGAATCCGTTGAAGCCCTGCCGCAAACGCCCGCCCAGACTGAAACAGAAACGGAACTGACGGAGGAGTGCGATCGCACACCAGCAGACGTACAGTCTCGTGATTATACCACTCTTCCTGAGCCAGTGGATGGGTCACGTCGCGAAGCTAAGCAACACCCCATTGATCAATTTACACCATTGCCGGATGATTCGGACTTTTATCTGAAACTGAAACAAGTTGCCCATCCGCTAGAGTGTCAATCTAGTAATACAGCACTTTTCAAGTAATTAAATCGGAATTTCGATCACAAACTCTGTTCCTTGACCCAGTGACGAATTACAGGTGAATTTTCCTCTATGTTTTTCAACAATAATTTGATGGCTAATTGATAATCCTAAACCCGTGCCTTTTCCGGGTGGTTTTGTGGTAAAAAAAGGTTCAAAGATTCGCTGTTGGAGTTCTGCATCCATTCCCGGTCCGTTATCAATAATACGAATAACGGCATTCGCCCCCGATTGCTGATTATTAATTAATTCTGTGCGAATCCAGATGGATGGCGTTATCGTTTGCTCACTATCCTCATTAGCGGGTTGAGAACGCATGTCTCTTAGGGCATCAATGGCATTGCACAGCACATTCATAAAGACTTGATTTAACCCACCAGGATAACAAGTGACTAAAGGCAGTTTACTATAATCCTTGAATACTTGAATCTCTTGTTTGTTTCCTTTGGATTTCAAACGATAGTAGAGCATGACTAGGGTGCTATCTAGCCCTTGGTGGATATCTATCGATTGCTCTTCGTCTGCTCCAGATAAGGTTTTGAGGGAATAAACAAGTTGGCGCAAACGTTCAGCCCCCATTTGCATTGATGACAGGGTTTTGGGAAAGTCTTTGATCAGAAACTCTAGATCAATTTGTTCGGCTTCTTGTTGAATTTCTGGTGCAGGTTGGGGGTTATATTTGCTGTAGAGTTGGAGTAACTTTAATAAGTCGTTGGTATATTGTTGAGCATGGGGAAAATTGTTACATAAGAAATTAACAGGATTATTAATTTCGTGGGCAACTCCAGCTAGCAATTTGCCTAAGGTGGAAAGATTTTCTTTTTCGATTAGCTGTTGTTGCGTGCGTTGCAGTTGATTTAATGTCTCCTCAAGTTGTTCGGCTTGGGCTTTATATTTTACTTGCGATCGCTGCAAGGATTCTTCGGCGAGTTTGCGCTGGGTGATATCTGTGACGAATCCTTCATAGTAGAGTAATGTCCCTTCGCGATCGCGCACCGCCCTAGCATTCTCACAAATCCAGATGATCTGCCCATCTTTGCGATACACCTGGGATTCAAATTCCGTGACTGCATCGTGCGATCGCAGTTTCTCAATGAAGTCCCGACGCCGATTCGGACTAACGTAAAGTTGTTGTCCAATGTCGGTTAGCTCCTCCAACAGTTCCCCTGGCGATGCATAACCATAAATCTTTGCCAACGCTGGATTGCAGTCGATAAAGTGCCCGTCTGGAGTCGTTTGAAAGATACCCTCGACGGCACCCTCAAACATACTACGATACTTCTTGAGGGCTAACTCCATATCTTGACATTCTGGAATTTGATCAGCTAATTCCTCATTCAACGCTTGTAACTGCCGAGTTCGCTTAACAACAAAATTAGGGGACAATGGCTTGTCCGACTCCGACCAATCAGATGGACTGTTCAGTAAACGGTCGCTGCTGGGAAGTAACATGGGGGCGTTGCTAAGCATATATGGGCATTACTACTAGCTTCTAGGATTTGGATCACTCCTTCAGTGATATGTAGTCCGGAAGACTTGTGATTTAAATCACTAAATGGAGTGATATGAGTTACAATCAGCCCTAATCGTTTTGATTGCCCTTGATTGTACGTACTGTTGCTAAAAATTGACTCAGGAACGGTAACCCGCCAATAGCCGGTAAAAAGTAACGCGAGGTACACAGCAATCCCAACGCGACGGCGGTTGGGGTGTCTAAATAGTCTTGATAAAACAACACTAATGCTGCATCGCGTGTGCCAACTCCGGCAAAGGTGAGGGGCAATAATCCGGCTAAAATGGCGAGGGGAGACAAGGCTAGATTCACCAGAAACGGAGTCGTCGCCTGAAGCGCTAGGATAAAGAACCAAATTTGTAATAAGTGTAAAAACCAAATAAAAATTGACGTTCCGGCAACTTTTAAGAGTTGACGTTTATCGCGCCAGAAATAGTCATGCATATCGCCCCAAGACCCTTGCATCGTTTCTAATTTGGAACGCATTTTTTTTGGGGCAATCTTGCGAGCCACGATAAAGAAAAAATAAGCAAATTTCCGAGACGACAACAGAAAAATTCCCAGAACTAAACCAATGCTCACCGCCAGTGTCATGCTCCAAAATAGCAAATCTTTCGGGTCATAGAGCAATAAACCAAAGACACACCATAACAGCAGGGATAAAAGATCACAAGCTTTCTCAAAAATCACCAGTGATAACGAAAGAGTCCCACTTAAATGACCGCGCTGTTTCATGAAATAGGCTTTGGCAATATCTCCCATCTTGGACGGCAATACCATATTTAAAACACTTGCCGCTAAGATTAAACGATTTGCCTCAAAAAAGCCCAAGCGAGAGCCACTGGGCATCAATTGTTGCAACCGCCAAGACGTGAATAACGTCAGGGGAACAACCATTCCCAGACTCACGGGCATCCAGACGCGATCGCTATTTTGAAAAACGGCAACGAGTTCGGGAAAATCAATTTTTGAGTAAATTACCGCCAGGATAATTAGGCTGACAGCGATTGAAATTAGTCGTTTCATGAATTAGTCATTGGTCATTGGTCATTGGTCACAGAACAGTGAATTAACATTCATAATTCTAAAATTTCCGATCTAATCGCAGCCATTCATAAGCATCTAGTTTCTTAATTTCATTCGTTAAATCTAGCCAGGGCTGTAATTGCCCCCGTTGAAACGTGCGACTCATGACCACATAAATCGACGTTTGGTCGCCCCCAATTCCCGCTGCGATCACATCTTTCCAGGACTTGCCTTGCAACTCATCGCTGACATGCCATTGTCCATTTTTCCACTCGAAAGAACGCCGGAAATGGAACGGCGCTTTTTGCTTGCCTGTAATTAGCATTTTTTGTAAGAGTTTGCGGATTAAGTTGGGGAAGAAGCGACCCACTGTCAGCATGACGACTCGCAAAATTAGTAAATTTATGGGTGTCATTTGTTTCTGTTTTGCCCATCCCAATTCTCCTTCAATCGTAATTTCATTTTCCTCAACCTTAACCTGATAGGTATCGACCAAATGACCCACAGCATTTTTCACCTTTTTCCCCGTTGACACTTGCAAGGAAAATTGGGTATCAGAGGCGACTAAACGGTTATCTTGAAACAGTTTAAATACTCCCCCTTTGTTTAACGCTAAATACAGTTCCGTGTTTTGGCGGCGGTCAATTAAAACTTGCGCCTCCCTAAACCAAACTCGACCGGGAGAACGGGGGGTGGGATCAGGTCGAGTTTGCACAAAATCTCGCCATGCGAGGAGATAGTTCCAGGTATGGTGACCGATAATGTGATCGTCAGCATAGCAGGGAGCTAGTCCCTTCGCCAGTCCCACCAGAACGCGATCATTAATTTCTAGGGCTTGGGGATACCACTGTCCCACCAGTTCAAAGCCATGGGGAAAGAAATTGTAAGTATTGCGACTGGTATATTCTCCTCCATAAGAGCCATCAGGATGCACAAATTCTGCCGCCAAATCAACCGCTTTGACTAATGCTTCTTTTAGACGGGGATCAGGTCTGAGTTGATAAATCCGCGCTAAACAAGAAATCGTTAACGTATGGTAACCGGGGTCACAGCCTTCGTACTCAATAAACCAACCTTCGGGATTTTGCCAAGATAATACTTGTTCTAAACGTTGTACTCTGGCTCTATCCCACTTTGTTGTTTGTAATAGGGTAGACAGTAAGTCTAAGCAAAGAACAATTAACGCTTGGTGATTGGTCAGGCGTCCACTTTCCTGATGATGGGCTAGCCAATCGGCTCGTTGTTCAAAAAACTTCAGCGCGACTGGGTTATTTAACCCTAATTCTTGATAACTGTCAATACAGGCAAGCAATGAAAATGCCGCTGCGCCTCCGGCTCGTTCATAAGGGAAATAGTCATCACAAGACCCATCAGGATGGGCGCTTTTAGCCCCATAAAGAATTCCAGCTTCCACCCAATCTTGAATCGCTCGTTGTTGGTAGAAAGGGTTATCGGATAATCGGGTATTATATGCCAATGCCAGGGGCAGAACAAACTCTTGAGCCATTCCGCTAGGAAAGTCAATAATTTTATACTGCCAGAAGTTGCGGTCAAAACAGCCATAAGTGGGACTGTGTGGGTTGCGGTCTAGCAGGGTGAGAAGTTTGGGAATTTGGGCAAGGGCTTCGCGGGCAAACAGGTCTCTATTCATTGTAAATAAGGGAACAGGGATGTCATTTGTCATTCGTCATTTGTTATACTCGCTTTTGCAGAAGCAAGCTACGTCTTTCATTTTTTCGTTTCATAAAAGCCTTTTACTATGCCTTTATTGATGATTTATAATTTCTGTTTAATGTACTCTTCAATATCGGCGCGTCGCCGCCGCAGTTGGATATCTTCTAAAAGCTTGCGATTTACCGCCATCAAGTCAGCAATTAATCCAAACATCAATAGTTGAAAGCCAATCAGAATGAAAATGGCTGCCACAATTAAGCTGGGTGCACGACTTCTATCGGGATCGAATACCCACAACCAGCGCACGCATAGAATCAACCCCAAGCCTAAAGGCACTGTCCCCAGGACTGTGAAAAACTGGAGCGGTTGATAGGTCATGAAGATGCGAATAATAGTGAGAATAGAGCGCTGAATATAAGCCGGAATGCTCTTGACTAAACGGGAAGGGCGCAGGTAATCGTTGGTTCGGATTGGCACCGAAGCAATGGCTATGTTTTTCTGTCCCGCCTGAATAATCATTTCTAGAGTATAAGTATATTGGCTAAAGACATTCAGTTGCAGCGCCGCATTCCGACTGATGGCGCGGAAGCCACTCGGAGCATCCGGGATATTCGTTTTACTCGCGATTCGTACTACCCAGCTTCCTAATTTTTGCAAAAACTTTTTGGCGGGGGAAAAATGCTTAATTTGCTGGATGGGTCTGGCACCGACGACAATTTCTGCCTGACCTTGTAAGATAGGTTCAATTAGCTTAGGGATATCTGCCGCACAGTACTGATTATCGGCATCTGTATTCACGATAATATCAGCTCCCGCCTTTAAACAGGCTTCTATCCCCGCCATAAACCCCTTAGCTAAACCCTGATTGTGATCAAAGTTAACAATGTGATCCACGCCACAGGCTTTAGCAACTTCAACCGTCCGGTCAAGACTACCATCATTGATAATTAGCCACTCGACTGTATCGACTCCAGGTACTTTACGGGGGAGTTCGGACAGTGTTAGTCCTAGAGTTGCTTCTTCGTTATAACAAGGAATTTGGATAATTAATTTCATCTTTCGGCTCTCCCTAAACGGAGGTATTTCTACCTAAGTCTGGTCAAATTTGTTTGCTCTGTGGCACTAGCTTGCAGCCAGCCCCAACGCAATACCCAAACCCCTGCTCCAATCAACAGGGCGGCTAAAAGTCCACCCACCCAAATCGGGATACCCACAGCAGGCAATACCCACCACCACACCGCCACAATATGTAACAATTGAGCGCTGGTCATTTGGTCACCGGGCGGTGGTTCTCCAACTTGCCCTAGGACATCTCGAATATTTGTACTTAAAGCACTGCTAACCTGGCGATAGGCGGCGCCCCAAGCATTGAATAAGGGGGCATAGCTGGGCGAATCCCACAAGGCTCTAGCACGGTTGATATATCCTCCATCTAAGGCTTCGGCATAGTAGCGTTGGAAATACGATACCAAAGTAGGGGCGTTGGCGAGGAACCCGAGTACCGTCAAACCAATTAACCACTTCCACCACTTTTTCCCAATCAGTGCGACTAGCGCCATCAATCCTGGGAGTGCGGGAACTAAAAATCGAGGTCCCCAACTCCAGCCGCCAAATTCCCAAAAAGAATGGAGCAGCCAATACCCACCAAATATACCCACAATGGCTAAGGCTTCTAGAGGTTTAGTTTTGAGGGCTTTACGGAATCCAATAATTGCCAGAATTGTCGGCGGACAGTACCAGATTAACCCCCCCCCGGCGCCGGGACTCAAGATCAAACCGATGAATCGTGCTAGCATTCCATCCAGGGTAAATTTCGAGGCATTTTGTCCACTGGATAGTAAACTACCAAACCGCAGGTAATTGTAAGCCATGAACAGCATGAACCCCATAATTGTACCGAGTAGGGGACCTAGTGCATTCCGCAGGGGATACCGCTTGAGCAGGAGATAGGCGGACAACACCGGTCCAATGACAATACCCGCAGGTTTAGCGGTCAAGGCTAAGCCGGAAAGAATACTCGCACCCGCATGTTCACGACTGGTTTTTCCTAGGGCGAGATAGAGGCTGGAGGCGGTGATGAATGAGAGTAGGGGTTCGGCAAAGAACTCTCTGGAATAGACTAACGCTGTCGTACCCAAGGCAAAACATAAGGCGGCTAAGTACGCACCCGTGCGACTGCTTCCCAAGCGCAATGCCAACAAAGCCACAAGTGATGTGGTTAAAGCTGTTAATAAGACAGATACAACTAAGGCACAAACTGCCGATGAATAGTTCGTCGGTATATTGAACCAGTGACCTAACACCAGTCCCACGGCAACAAAGGGTGTGGCAATAATCGGTAATAATGGATATCGAATTGAGTAATATTGCCCATCGCGACCTAATGCTCCGGAACCGGGCGGCACGCTAAAATCAAATTCGGTAACTAATGACTTGGAAACATCCAGCATGTCATTGCCATCAAAGCCCCAAATCCCTGGTTTGAGAAATGCCAGATAAATTAGCGTGATGCCAATGGATAGGGCGAACGCCATTTTCCCAACCTGCTGATGAGCGAGTTGTCGCTCTTGAAGGGTGGAATCTTGAATCTCGCTGGGATTTACCATAGTATTTCTAAAGTATTCTGGTTATTTTTATAGATTATTTTCGATTACGTCGGCTTACCCAGTACTGCTTATTTCCTGTAGCTTTTCTGGCAAACCAACTCGATGATTGGCGTGAAACTGAGACTCGCCGATTTTCTCTCAAGAGATTCTAGTATGACAAAGGCATGACACCAAGAGCAACTTATCAGAAGTACAGACAATGGAGTCAATAGATATGAATCAACAGGTTGCCTTTATCGGACTCGGCGTCATGGGGGGACCTATGGCGGCAAATTTGGCGCCATCGGGTTACTCGGTTAAGGCGTGGAATCGAACGCCTAACCGTCCTGGTGTCGAGATGGCGGCTCAGGCTGGGGTATCAGTGGTGTCTTCTATTCGTGAGGCTGTCGCATCAGCAGATATTGTCTTTTCTTGTGTGAGTGACGTTCCTGATGTCAAAGAAGTCCTTTTGGGAACGGGAGGCGTTGCCGAATCAGCGCGTCCAGGTACGCTGGTGATTGATACCAGCACTATCGGTCCAGAGGCGGCGCGTCAGATAGGGACTCAACTGCAACAGCATAACTTGCGCTTTTTGGATGCGCCAATTTCTGGGGGTGATATTGGTGCAAAAAATGGCACACTGACGATTATGGTTGGCGGAGAGGCTGAGGATTTTCAGGAAAGTAAACCGTTGTTGGAGGTTTTGGGTAAAACCATTCGCCTGTGTGGACCGATGGGGAGTGGTCAAGCGGTCAAACTTTGTAACCAGGTTTTGGCGGCGGTTCATGGGGTGGCGTTGTGTGAAGCGATGCAGTTGGCACAGCACCAGGATATTGACCCGAACTTAATTGTAGAGGTTTGCAGTACGGGGGCGGCTGGTTCTTGGGCGCTGTCGAATTTGGGACCGAAAATTGCGGCGTCGGATTTCCAACCGGGTTTTATGATTAAGCATATCCTTAAGGATTTAAGGTTGGTAGCCGAGACGTTAAATTCATCGGGTCAGGAATTGCCAGGAGTGGATATTGCTGAGCGTTTGTTTAAGATGGTTCAACAGCTTGATGGCGGTACGGGAGGGGAACAGGGCACTCAGGCAATGATTCGCGCTTATCAGAAGTCCTAGAGTGTCTTATTACTCCCTTTCCGGTAGAAGATTACCTATTTTTATCTCCCCCAGCTCCCCCAGCTCCCCCAGCTTCCCCAGCTCCCCCAGCTCCCCCAGCTCCCCCAGCTCCCCCGGCTTCCCCAGCTCCCCCAGCTTCCCCAGCTCCCCCAGCTCCCCCGGCTTCAAAAGTTTAGGTATTAGAGCTCGAAAGGAGTAGGGGAGGCTCCGCCTCAAGATGAGCATTCCCAGGCAAAGCCTGGGAACGAGGACGGTAAGATAGAAGGTTAACGTGAAGTCAAAATCAGCAGTTCATCAATAGTTGTTATTGTTCCCATTCTTAACCAGCAATGAACTCAACTCTTACCCAATCCTTTGACTGGGATGCTTTAGCCTCGGAATTCGCCGGGATAGAAACGATTACTGAGCCCACTCAAGTGGCTAAATTATCCCTAGACTACTACCATTTCAGTCCGGTTCTGCAACCCCTTTTAAGGGATAAGCGAGGGAATCTGGTGGTACGCCCTCAGACTGAAGCACAGGTGATACAGGTGGCACAAATATGTGTCAAGCATAAAGTTCCCCTGACTATCCGAGGTGCGGGAACCGGGAATTATGGGCAATGTATTCCGTTGCACGGTGGGGTGATTTTGGATACCACCCGGATGAATGGGATTCGTTGGATTAAGCCCGGTTTAGCTTGTATGGAACCAGGGGTGAAGTTGGCGGCGTTTGATAAACAGGCGCGGGAAATCGGCTGGGAATGGCGGATGGTGCCTTCAACGTATCGTAGTGCCACGATTGGTGGCTTTATTGGTGGTGGAAGTGGGGGAATTGGTTCAATTAATTATGGGCAATTGCGCGATCGCGGCAATCTTTTGGCGGTGCGTGTGGTTACACTGGAGGATGAACCCCGTGTGATTGAGTTACGGGGAGATGATGTGCAGAAGGTGAATCATGCTTATGGCACGAATGGGATTATTACTGAGTTAGAGGTTCCTCTCGCCCCAGCTTATGCTTGGATAGAGATAATTGTTATTTTCGATAACTTTATCACGGCTGCCCATTTTGGTCAGGCTTTGGGGAATGCAGATGGGTTAGTGAAAAAGTTGATTAGTATTCATGCTCATCCCATCCCGACATTTTTTAGTGGGTTGAAGGAATATCTGCCCGATGGAAAACATTGTGCTTTATTAATGATAGCGGAGTCTTGTTTAGAATCCTTTCAGGAATTAGTGCGGGAGTATGGGGGAGAAATTACCTATCAAAAATCTGCCCAAGATGGGAGTAAAGGCACAAGTTTAGCTGAGTTTACCTGGAATCATACCACATTACATGCCCGGAGTATTGACTCGACGCTGACGTATTTGCAAACCTTCTTTTTTACCTTAGAACGGGTGGAGCAACTGTATGATCATTTCGGTGATGAAGTGATGATGCATTTAGAATTTATGCGGGTGAATGGTCAAGCGATTCCAGCCGGATTGCAGCTAGTTCGCTATACCACGGAGGAACGGTTAAATGAGATTATTCGCTATCACGAAGAAGAGGGGGCGTTTATTGCCAATCCCCATACTTATATTCTGGAAGATGGGGGACGTAAGATGATTGATGTGGAACAGCTAAAGTTTAAGGAACAGGTTGATCCCTATGGGTTGATGAATCCGGGTAAGATGCGCGGGTGGGAGGAGCGATAAGAGAGTTCTTAATTTGTCATTTGTCATTTGTCATTCGTCATTCGTCATTCGTTTCAATCTGAGTGCAAAAGCAAACCCTAAAAAAGCTAGTTCAATAATCGAAGCATTGACGACAATTTTGCCAATTTTAACATTGGCTATTTCTAGCTATATAAGGGCGGGTTTTGTTGAGACGTTATCGGTGAGATATTTTAGAGTAGTTCCCAAACCCGCCCCTACATAAATTGATTTTATGGCAACCTTTTTTATTCTGCCCTATGCGTTCTGCTGTACCCAACTATCACAATTAAACTAGATATGCTATTACACGTTGATGCCCAACTCTTTTAGGTAAGAGATATCCAGTGTCCATTCATATTGACTCCGTTCTCGCCAGATTTGAAAACATTGGTCAACATAGTCTTGGGCTTGGTCAAGTGACCACCTATTCACCTTAGCGAGGTGTTGCAGGGCGATTTCTCCCCGTCCTCTGGTATTGGCAAAACCAATATGTTTAACTTCATGGCAAGCCGGACATAAGGCGATTAAACGCACCAGTGTTTGGATATTATCTTGGTCATTGTAATCCCAAATCTCATGACATTCAACGGGATGACGTGTTCCGCGCCCTTGGCAAACTTCACAGTGATAATTGGCTTGTTGATAGGTGAGGCGTCTGAGTTTATCCCAATCGCTTTTGGAGACATGGGATCGGACATTGGTATACCAGCAGGTGGATGGCACTAATTCGACGGTAAGCAATGGCTGGGTCATGTTAAAACGTTTTTGTTATCGATAGAGTGTAATTATAGTTTAATTAGATTAAGTTTAGAACTCAAACACCAAAATGCACAGTTTTATTCCCCCCGATCGATTCTTTCCTTATCTCACCTGGGCAGATATCCAAACTATGCCGGATAAGGCAAATGTGGTGATTATTCAACCTGTTGGCGCGATTGAACAACATGGTCATCATTTGCCCTTAATTGTGGATTCGGCGATTGGTGTCGGGGTTCTAGGGAAAGCCCTAGCCCAACTCGAACCAGATATCCCCGCTTATGCGTTGCCTAATTTATTTTACGGGAAATCGAATGAACATTGGCATTTTCCCGGAACGATTACTCTCAGCGCCCAAACGTTGCTGGCGGTGTTAATGGAGATGGCGGATAGTATTTATCGGGCGGGATTTCGTAAATTAGTGCTGATGAATTCCCACGGGGGACAACCCCAGGTGATGGAAATTGCGGCGCGAGATATTCATCAAAAGTATGGAGATTTTCTAGTGTTTCCGCTGTTTACATGGCGGGTGCCAAATGTGGCAAAGGATTTAATTTCAGCCAAGGAGTTGGAATTGGGAATTCATGCGGGGGATGCGGAAACAAGTCTGATGTTATCCCTGTTACCGGAACAGGTGAAAATGGAACGGGCGGTTGCTGAATATCCTCAAGGGTTACCGGAAGATAGTTTATTGAGTATGGAGGGGAAGTTACCTTTTGCTTGGTTGACGCGAGAATTGAGTCAGAGTGGGACTTTGGGTGATCCCACACCCGCAACGAAGGAAAAAGGCGATCGCATCTTAGAGTCTTTGGTATCCGGTTGGGTACGGGTAATCCAGGATATCTATAAGTTTCGCCAACCGCAGGGTAAGTAAGGGTCTGCTGAATAAGTCTTGTGGTGGGGGTAGGGAGCTGGGGAAGCTGGGGGGATGGATTTCGCGATCGCCCTTTTTTTGACCATTTAACCGCTTCATCACCCAAGTTAGAATTCCATCAGCCGACTTTTCCACAAGCCAAACTAAAAAGGCTTCGAGGATTAATATAAGGATGTCCATCAGCCACCAGTACCAGGCTTGGATGCTGTGTCATGGTACGACATTATTACCTATTAACTAAATCGAGAAGCGGAGGAATAAAGGCGAATGGAAGAACTCATAACCTTAAAGGAATTTATCCAGCAAGGCAAAATTACGGAAGCCTTGGAACTTGTTGAAGAATTAGAGGAGATGAGCAAATCCGATAAACTCAATAAAATATTTAGCTATGGCATCATTTTATTATTGCATCTAATTAAAAAAGCTGCTGAAAACCGCACCACGAAATCCTGGCAGGTTTCTATATTAAATTCGGTTAAGCAAATTCAACGCACGAATCGACGCCATAAGGCAAAAGGAACTTATTTAACGGAAGACGAATTACGGGAAACATTACAGGATGCTTATGAATCAGCGCTGAGAAATGCAGCCCTAGAAGCGTTCAAGGGAATCTATGAAACTGAAGAAATCGGTGTTATGGTTAACCGGGAAGAAATTATTGAAATGGCAATAGATTTGATTCTAGAACGTCAATCAACTGATGGAATATCAGAATAGTAACACGAAGTCGCGACATCAAATGATGGGAAAGGGCGACCCAAGTCAATTGAGTGGACTACAGTTGTTCATTAGTGCAAGCGGGTCGCCCCTACATGGTTGATACAGGTGTTTTTTCTAGGGTTTGTAGTCAGGGCTTTAGCCTAAGCATTTATCGGTTCAAAACTCAACAAAATAGCGAGCGAGAGGCTCACACTACAACGATTCTCTATTGCCTATTGTCACCACCACTGAATTTAGTCGTCTTTAGACAACTTAAGATTTGAGCCTTGGTTTGAACCCAAGGCGGTAAGACAGCGACAGGTGCAAAATGTTAGTCATAACAAATACAAAAATCCGCGATCGCTACCTTGTCGCCAACGCCGCTAACCTCTGTAAAATCTGAAGGACAGGATATAACTCATTCTCTGGTCGATATAGAGAGAACTCTGTGGAAAAGGTATATTGGGGTATCTCACCGAACAATACTTTAATGAACATAAAATGACTACCATTCGTGACTAATCCAAAAGTGGGTTGCTCAGTATTTGGATTTGCCATCATGTAAAATAGGGTTTGTGCTGTTGCGTCTTTTAGAGCAAATCCGGCTTGTTTTGACTCAACAACTGCAACCCATAGTTGTTGCTGTAACAGCAGGATATCAATTCGCCCCCAAACCGTTCTTTCTCTAGTCTCTATCGCTACATCTACCCGTTTTTCCAAGACTGGATGTAGCGGAGGACGGTAAAATCCGGCGAGTGATAGTAGGGGCGAAAGTACCACCATTTTTACCAAATCTTCTAACATCGGATATTTGTTGAGATAGAGAAACTCTGTTTTGACCCGATCTAAGGTTTGCTTTTCTAAATCGTTGAGTTCTGATAAATTGTCCTGCGCTTCAGGGAAGAAGGTGGAATTGTCTAGAACTTGCCGAAGATTGAATTGGTTTTCAACCTGCGCCAGTGTTAGTTCATGGGCGGGGATAACTTGTGTCATTGCTGCTGTCAGTGTTATTCAAGAAAACGATTACCTTATGTAACACCTTACATACAATTGGCTGACCCTTGATTGGTGAAAGATTTGAGTTAAGGCGGGGAAGCGTCTGTGCGGGCAGATTAGATTACTGTAACTTTAGAGGTGCAAGTGTTGGTGGATAATTAGTGAGATTTACCTGAAGCGTGTGACCCGATTCAGGATTAAATAGGATAAGTCACCAAAAATAGTAACCTTTCGTGTCTGACAAGTCTAAACCGTCTCGTTCCCTTGCCGGAATTGCCTCGATTGTGGCAATTGCCACCCTGATTAGTAAAATTTTTGGCTTAGTCCGTGAACAAGCGATCGCGGCGGCGTTTGGTGTGGGTCCGGTGGTGAATGCTTATGCCTACGCCTACGTGATTCCAGGCTTTCTGCTGATCTTACTCGGTGGGATTAATGGACCCTTTCATAGCGCCTTGGTGAGTGTGTTGGCAAAACGGGATAAGTCGGAAGCCGCCCCCCTGGTGGAAACGGTTACCACCTTGGTAAGTGGGATATTATTGCTGGTTACGGTTATCTTAATTCTATTTGCGCCCACCTTTATCGATATCCTCGCCCCTGGATTAGAGGAACCCGCGCGATCGCTGGCGGTTCAACAGTTGCAAATTATGGCACCGTTGGCGGTTCTGGCGGGGTTGATTGGTATTGGTTTCGGGACGCTGAATGCTTCAGATCAATATTGGTTACCCAGTGTTAGCCCTTTATTTTCCAGTGTGGCGGTGATTGGTGGCTTAGGGATATTGGCACTGTATTCTGGAGGACAAGTTAATCAGCCTGAGTATATCCGCTTGGGTAGTATTGTTTTAGCCGTTGGCACTCTGGCGGGGGCAATTTGGCAGTGGGTGATGCAACTCATTGCCCAGTCGCGATCGGGAATGGGGCGGTTACGGTTACGGTTTAATTGGCAGCTTCCAGGGGTAAAGGAGGTGATGCGCGTTATGGCACCGGCGACGCTATCCTCTGGGATGCTACATATCAATGTGTATACGGATCTATTTTTCGCCTCATTTATCCCCAATGCGGCGGCGGCGATGCGCTATTCCAACTTTATTGTACTGACGCCTCTGGGGATTATTTCTAATATGATATTGGTGCCGATGCTGCCTGTATTTTCCCGGTTAGCGGCGCCGGAGAATTGGGCGGAGTTGAAAGTGCGGATTCGTCAGGGATTACTGCTTACGGCTTTGACGATGTTACCCTTGACGGCTATTTTTATCTCCCTATCCGTGCCAATTGTCCGAGTGATTTATGAACGCTATGCCTTTAGTGCGGAGGCTTCCCAGATTGTCGCCCCGGTACTGATGGCTTATGGATTCGGCATGTTCTTTTATTTAGCACGGGATGTTTTGGTGCGGGTATTTTATGCCTTGGGGGATGGGGAGACGCCGTTTCGGATCAGTATTGCCAATATCTTTATTAATGCTGTGCTGGATTATTTGTTGGTGAATGCTTTTGCGACACCGGGTTTAATTTTTGCCACGATTGGCGTCAATATTATTTCTATGGGCTGGCTGTTGTGGGTGCTGAATCGTCGGCTGCATGGCTTACCCTTAGGGGAATGGGGAATGGCGCTGGTGGCGTTGGCGGGGAGTAGTTTTGTGGCTGGATTGGGCAGTTGGGCGGTTAACTGGGGTTGGCAAGAGGTTTTTGGGAGTGGGAATTTACTACTGCAAGTTTTACAGCTTAGTTTGGCGATGTCGGTGGCGTTGGGGATTTTTGCGGTTTTGGTGACTCGGTTGAAGTTACCGGAAGTGGATATTTTAGTGAGTCGTTTGCGTCAGAAGTTGGGGAAATGAACGGTAGGAGATTTCAATCCCTGATCGGGATTAATTTAGACCATCTTGCCCAGACGCGATCGCAATACAATCTGATATCAGAAAATGCAGCACGCCAATACCAATCAAATTGAGCGATCGCGACCCATTTCCCGATACAATATCTGGGCATTGTAGCAGCAAAAGGTAGGCATCATGGCACAAGCAACAATTGGCATTATTGGCGGTAGCGGACTTTACAAAATGGATGCCCTCAAAGATGTGCAAGAGGTGCAACTCGATACCCCCTTTGGTAAACCGTCTGATGCCTTAATTGTCGGGACTCTCGAAGGAACCCCTGTCGCCTTTCTCGCCCGTCATGGTCGTAACCATCATCTCATGCCCACGGAATTACCCTTCCGCGCCAATATCCACGCAATGAAGCAGTTGGGCGTTAAATATCTGATTTCCGCCTCCGCCGTGGGTTCCCTCCAGGAAGCGGCAAAACCCTTAGATATGGTGATACCCGATCAATTTATTGACCGCACCAAAAATCGCGTGTCTACCTTTTTCGGTGATGGAATTGTGGTGCATATTGGCTTTGCTGAACCCGTTTGTAATAAACTAGCCGGGGTTTTAGCCGATGCGGTGGCTAGCTTGCAGTTAACCGATGTCACCCTCCATCGCGGTGGCACATACGTCTGTATGGAAGGACCCGCCTTTTCTACCCAAGCGGAATCCCATCTCTACCGCAGTTGGGGCGCAACGGTGATTGGGATGACCAATTTACCTGAGGCAAAACTGGCACGAGAAGCGGAAATCGCCTACGCCACATTAGCCCTCGTCACCGATTATGATTGCTGGCATCCCGATCATGACAGCGTAACCGTAGAAATGGTAATTGGCAATTTACAGCGCAATGCGACCAATGCTCAACAGGTGATTCAAGAAACCGTGCGGCGTATCGCCCAAAATCCGCCCCCATCCGAGGCACACTCGGCGTTAAAGTACGCGATTTTGACCCCCCTCGATAAAGTGCCAGAGGCGACGAAGCAGAAGTTAAGCCTCTTTTTACAGAAATACTTGTAATCTTTAGTTGTGCCAAACTGAGAAAGTTTGCGTAATACAACGTAATATGAACAAACGTAAACTTATACCCATATTTACGTTTCCAACTGTGTATGATAGTTTGTATGACCCAACTGTATTACAGCGGCATCAAAATCAAAAGATTTTCTCAAATCGCCGTTGTTACAGAAAGCCTCTGTTAGCTACAGGTTCCGATCCTGGTTGAGAGATGGTTAACAGAGGTTGGGTAAAAAGGGTGCATCTACTATTCATACTCAGGCTCTGGTGGTTCCCTTTTAGATATTTTATGTCAAAGTTTTGTAAGACAAAATAAATTTTTGGTAAGACATTAGCTAGAGTAAGGGCAATCTCCCAGAGGCAAAGTCTGAGTACATCACTCACGATTCTGGGAGATTTAATTATTTAATATGATAGGCATAAAAAAAAATCACTCACACAAAAGCTGACATTCTTGGCAGTTTGAGTTAGGGTTGTGTATTAAGAGAGTCGCCAACTGCTGTAATATTAATAGAGTATGGGAAAAAACCACAGCCAGGGTGTAGGCAATAGCAGTTGAGTCCTAGTCAGGAACCTCAGCCTAAAGGCATGAGGCTTGAAAGAGAAATCTAACAAGCCATTCTGACCAGCTTAAGTCTTAATTGACTACGTTATCGGCAAGTGTTCAAGACCTACCAGTAGATGCTCCCGCTAGTCTACTGCTCTAGAACCGAAAAGTTAAACAGTTTTAAGGTCACTGAAACAGTGCTTTTTGGATAGTTACCGACCGATAACATTGGCGAAGCTAACTTTACCCGAAAGGAGATTGAGGCAACCATACCTCACAGGAGGGGCAACCATACCCCTCCACCCCGAAAGGGGTATGCTTCTTAAACCGCTACCGCGCGTTCCTCCCCGGTCTGAAGCTTGCCCGATAAGCGAAGCGAAGGGACACGGGGTTTCCCACAACGGAGGAGTTCTAATGAGTAAAACACGCAGCTCCCGCCCAACATGGGAGAGAGAATATCTATGCGTGAATACCAAAAAACGGCGGCTGAAAATCCGACAAAGAGTAGGTTCGGAGCTAGCCAATTTTTTGAGGGAACGTGGCTATCTCACTGAAATCAACTCCCAGATCAGCAAAAGGATTACTCATAACGCACGCTACTGCTAGTACAAGATAGGTGAAGTGATCGCAACTAGAAAGCAGAGTAGGGGTTCAAAAGAATTGGCAAACGATGCTCAAATTAACAGCATCAAACGTTGGCAAAACCAAACGATGGCGTTGTTCGAGTTGACTCAATCTCAGAGACTCAACGCAGGAGATTTGACCACCGTAATCCGCGACTTGACAAAAGCCGCCGCCGATGCATTAGACGTTGAGCGAGTCAGCGTATGGTTGTACAATGATGCAGGTTCCCAGCTTAATTGTGTGGAACGGTACTATGAGGGAAAACACTATCATGGCTGGGACAAAACCACAGGGCAAAGCCAGGGAGAGGACATCAGTCCACCTGTATTACCAGACAAGTGTTGTTGTCTCACCAGTCCCCTATCCCTGGGGCGATTGGATGTGCCGATCTGGCAGAACGAACAGATTATCGGTATTCTCAGCTACGAACAAAGGGTATCCAGTCTGAGGGAGTGGACACCCCAAGATAAAACCTTTGCCAGCGCGATCGCGAATTTAATCGCCCTGCGACTGGATCAATGGCATCATCAACAGGCAATGCAGGAGTTGAACTCAGGAGAAAGCCGTTACCGGATACTGGTTGAGACGTCGGCGGATCTAATTTCTCAACATCGAACAGATGGAGTCTATTTATATGCTTCTCCTGCTAGTCGCACTCTCTTAGGATATGAACCCGATGAGTTGGTGGGACATGTCATTTATGAGTTTGTGCATCCTCAAGATATAACCACGATTAAACCGATCTTCTCAAACCCGGTTGATTGCCAACAACAACCGATTCGCTACCGCATCCGTCATCAAAGCGGCGACTATCGGTGGCTAGAAAGCACGATCAACCCGATACGCCATCCTCAAACCAATCAAGTAACCGAACTTGTCGTTGTCTCGCGGGAGATGAGCCAACCCAAGAGAGCCGCCGAATCACGCCCCAAAGCCACACCTGACACCTTGAAGATGAACCCCTTAGCCGTGGCAAAACAGGCAAACCCATTTAAACCCTTGGGCTTGAGATCTCGCCTTTCCCGATTTACCCCTACCCCGGCGATGCCCACAACCCCCGCCCCACCCAGCCACAGTCGGATTTCCGCACTGGCGGCGGTGGTAGAAGATCGCCTGATGAGTGGCATGATGTTATTAGGGAATCAATCCCTCAACTCAGAATCTCGCCGCACCTTTAGCTGGGTTGCCAATGCCATTGCCGTTGCTATTGACCAATATTGGGCGCGATCGGAACTACTCAGCCGCCGCGAATCCTTGCTCTTTGGGCTTGCCAATCAAATTCGCAACTCCCTAGAACTCCATACTATCCTGGAAACGGCAGTAGAATCGATTCGCACGCTGCTCAAAATCGATCGCTGTCAATTTCTCTGGTATCGACTCAAAGCCCAAACCCCCCATTGGGATGTCGTCAAAGAAGCCAGAACGCCTCATTTACCCAGCTCTATCGGTCAACATTCAACTGAGCAAATCGCCCCCCTCGCCCAGCGGATTATTAAGCGCGAGGTGGTTCAGGTTGATAATGTGGAAACCTGTGATGACCCGATCTTAAAACAGTTTTTAACCCAACAGGGGTATACCTCAATCTTGTCCCTACCGATTAAAACCCGGGCGGGAGACATTGGCGCGATTAGCTGTATTCATGGAACAGAACAACGTCCCTGGGATAATAGTGAGGTGGAACTGTTGCAAGCTGTTGTCGCTCAACTAACAATCGCACTCGATCAAGCCTCCCTCTACACCCAAGCCCGTGAAAGCGCTGAGATTGCCCAAGCCCAAACCCAAGAACTTGAACAAACCCTAAACCAGCTTCAAGCCACCCAAGCCAAACTCGTACAAAGTGAAAAAATGTCCAGTTTGGGACAATTAGTGGCAGGTGTGGCACATGAACTAAATAATCCAGTTAATTTTATTCATAATAACCTGACCTACGCCAGTGCCTATTTTTATGACCTCTTGAGTCTGGTACGTCTTTATCAAGATAATTATCCCAATCCGGCGGCTCTGATTGCAGAGCAAGCGGAACTTATTGATGTTGATTTTATCGCCGAGGATTTACCCAAACTGCTGCGCTCCATGCAACGGGGAACGGATCGGATTAGTTCGATTGTCCTCAGCTTACGCAACTTCTCCCGCCTAGATGAAGCCGAAATGAAACAGGCTGACTTAAATCAGGGAATTGAGAGTACCTTACTGATTTTGCAACATCGCCTCAAACCCAAAGGGAACCAACCGGAGATTAAAGTACTCACCGAGTATGGTGAGTTACCTCAAGTGGAATGTTATCCTGGGCAGCTAAACCAGGTGTTTCTGAACATTCTCAACAACGCGATCGATGTTTTAGAGCAGTCTTTTAAAGATAATCCCGATAATCCGGCACCGATTATTGCCATTCGCACAAGGTTATTGGAACGCTCCACGGATTCCTCTCACCAGCCAGCATCTCAGCCGGATACTCAGACAGAAGACGGGAAACAGTCATTACCGAACTGTCCCAGGATCGTGATTCAAATTGCCGATAATGGACCGGGAATGACGGATGAGGTAAAAGCGCGGTTATTTGATCCGTTCTTTTCCACCAAAGCGGTTGGACAAGGGGTTGGTTTAGGATTGACAATTTGTTATCAAATTGTGGTCGAACATCATCATGGCGTTCTTCATTGTACCTCGACACCGGGCAAAGGGACTGAATTTTGGATCGAGATTCCGATTCAGCAAGTTATAACCTCATAGGATTAATGTTCCAGACTTAGCCTACTACGTCTGGACATATTTTTCTTTACTATTGTGGTACGCTTAAAAGCCAGACAATCAATTTGTGGCGTGGATGTGAGGAAGTGATTCCAGAATTCGATGAGAACGGCAATCTACCACCAGGAGTTCATTTTTGCGAGTGGGAGGAGTTTCAGGAAAGATTTGGTACAACCTTGAAGAGACAGAACATGATAGATGGTTTGGAACTGGCAATGACCCAATTAAAAGCCGCAGGTTGTCGAACTATTTATATTGATGGTAGTTTTGTCACCAGTAAACCCAATCCGGGTGATTTTGATGCCTGTTGGGAGCCGGAAGATATGGATTACGATTATCTCCGCAAAAATGCCCCTAGATTACTAAATCATTTAGATCGTAGCTCCCAGAAATCAACGTATAAAGGTGAACTTTTTCGTTCAGATCAACCCGTAGGAGATTATGGTTTAGCTTCTCTAGAATTTTTTCAGCGAGATAGACAGTTCAATCCTAAAGGTATTATTGCTATAGATTTATTTAAGTGGGAATCATGATTAAAAATGAAAAGCAGTATGAATACAGCCAAGAATGTGCCAGAAAATTTGAATATTCCATCAAGATGTTAGATCAAGATGAAGCACTCAAGAATAAAGATCCGGATGGTTGGCAGCTTTCTCGTGATGTAAAACAATCGCATCTCAGGGCTTTACAAGCTGAAATTGCTGAATATGAAAGACTGATTAATTGTGACAATAGCCAGCCGATAAAAATTAAAGTTGAGAGTTTGAATAAGCTGCCCGATGCTTTGATTAAAGCCAGGATAGCTGCCAAAATGAGCCAAGAAGAACTGGCAGATTTGCTGGGAATTGATCAGCAACGAGTTCAGCAGTATGAAGACACCGATTATCAATGCGCCAGTTTTGTAGAAATCCTAGAAGTTAGCACAGCGTTAGGTGTGGAATTTGAGACGGCTGTGATGCATGTAGATTTTGCAGAAATAGAAGCGGTTAAACAAAGTGTAGTAAAATGGCGAGAGAAAAAAATGAATATGGCAACTAAAACCTCATAAATAGGGGCTGCTGAATAAGTCTTGTGGTGGGGAGAGGCAATAGGGAACAGTGACCACGAATATTTTATCTATCTTAGGAGTGACGAATATCCTCGCTGAGGAGTTTTAATCTATGTGAAAAATGTGGCGGTGGAGATGGCAAAGCACGGTCACAAAGTAGACATTATCACTCGCCAGATTATTGACCCAGAATGGTCTGAATTTTCCGAGAAATTTGATGGATATCCCGATGCGCCTAATGTTCGCATTATCCGCCTACCTGCTGGACCTAAAGAATTTCTCCGCAAAGAATTACTCTGGTCGCATTTAGTCAGAGACTGGATACCCAATATCCTGGAATTTTATCAAGAAGAAGGTAATTTCCCGGATGTGATGACAGGTCATTATGCTGATGGTGGCATATCTGGGGTTTTAATTGAAGCTAAAGTGGGTGTTCCTTTCACATTTACCGCTCATTCTCTGGGGGCGTTGAAGATGGATAAACTCGAAATCACGCCCGAAAATCTCTCAGAAATGGATGAGTATTATCACTTCGGACGCCGCCTTATGGCTGAACGCTTGAGTATGAATCGCTCGGCTGTCAATATTACCAGTACAACGGCTCAGGAACGGTTTAAACAGTACGCTCATCCAGCCTATAACGGGGCAGTTGATGTTAACAATGATGCTCGTTTTGCCGAAATTCCACCGGGAGTTGACCCTTCATTGTTCGATATTGAAACCCGTTCGCCAAATGAAGAGGAAACCTATCAATTGATTCAAGAACGATTAGGGCGAGACATTGATGAAAGGCGGCAAAATTTGCCTGCAATTATTGCGGCGAGTCGATTAGCGCCGAAAAAGAATCATCTGGGTTTAGTCCAAGCTTTTGCTGAGAGTAAAACATTGCAAGAACAAGCCAACCTAGTTATTTTTACTCAGGGGGAAGACAACCCACTGCGGGAACCTGTTAGCGATGAGACAGCCGAACAGGAGGTACTTATTCCCCTACGCGATGTTGTCAAAACAAATAACTTATGGGGTAAGATTAGCGCTTTCGGCGTCCCCGATCAACCCGCCCTCGCCGCCGCTTATCGATTTTTTGCCCAACGTCATTCTGTATTTGCCCTCACTTCTCACCACGAACCTTTTGGATTAGGTCCGATAGAAGCCGCCTTAGCTGGGTTACCCTTAGTGGTTACCCAAAACAGTGGTTTAATGGAGAGTTTACAAGAGGGAGATCAGGTGTATGGTATTCTCATTGATCCAGAGAATCCAGGAGCGATTGCTAAAGGTTTAGAAGACGTTCTCAGTGATTCTCAACAGTGGGAGAGGTTGCACCAAGACTGTCGCCAACATGTACTAAAGTATTATACTTGGGAGAGGGCAGTGATAGATTATCTGAAGTTAATTGAGGAGATTGTCGCCTCACCTAATGCTCGTCGTGCTGATGAATTGTTGCCGATTCATCCCTATTTCCTTGATCCGCGACCTGAAAATGATGTATCTTTGGACGAGTTGAAAGAACTTTATTTCCAAACATAAAGCTATTCAATAACTGATAGGTTACACCACCATACCATTGCTCCAGGAATTGACTACCAATTTGGTAAGTAAAATTAGACATGATTACTGCTAGTATTCGTTAAACTTGAGTTAAAAAATTATTTAAAATATAGCCAAGTCAATATTTCTTGCAATAACCATGTACTTTCTTTTTCGCCCAAAGCCCCACCCAGTTTATAAATATAATTAGCAGATGGAATTCTAATTTCGTAAGTTGAACCTCGACCCATTAAAAAAGCATTACCAATATCTGTAATATCTAGCCGCTGATAACCATATTTAAAAAACAACACTTGGCGTTCTATTTCTAAACTGTTACGGTTGCGATCAAAAAAAACATGAGTTTTTGTGCCTAGGTGATGTATCCACAAGCTAGCTATACCTATTAAAGGCAGTAATATGGGCAGTACATTTATTAGTAGTTCTTTAGAAATAAATAATAAATCGATTAGCGTCCAAGCCAAGCCCAGATAAAAACAGACAACGATCAAAGCGAGAGGCCAGTTATATTGTGTGAGTTTTCTTAAGCCAGGAGACGGGATAGTAATTCCTAATTTGTCCTTATTTGCTTTAAGCTGAATTAAGCTACCTGAAGGTTTAGATAGTCTGCCACGAACAGGAAGTGAGGTAGAGGTAGACTGTTGAATCAGCCCATATCGGAGTGATTCCATCGCTTGTTTTGCCGTACTAAAACGCTTTTCTAACAGGATTTCAGTCATCTGCTCAATCCAAGGGATAAAATTGGATTTGAGACTGAGGCGATCGCGAAAATAAATCCGCCCTTCTTTCTGGGGTAAATCAGCCGGGGCTATACCCGTTAGCAGGTGAATTAAAGTAGCGCCCAAAGCATATAAATCAGAAGCTGCAACCGCACGTCCCCAAAACTGTTCTAAAGGCGCATAACCACTTGTCCCAACCACAGTAAACGTGACTCCCGTAACGGCTGCTTGAGCTTGAACCGCGCCAAAATCAATCAGATAAACTTGTTTATTTTTACCTAAAATGAGATTACTGGGTTTAATATCTCGATGTAATACTGGTGGACTTAGTTCATGTAAATAAATTAGAATGTCGATAATTTGATTAGCAATACTACGAACCTGTTTCTCACTAAAACGTTTGCCGTTATCTAATAATTCCTGAAGGGAAGCACCCGGAATATAGTCTTGCACTAGCCCAAACCACGGAATTCCCGAACCCATTTCCCGATCTAACGAAAAATAATCCCGATAGCGCGGAATCCGAGGATGCTCCAGTGATTGCAAAACTTGTGCCTCACGTTCAAAGAGTTTAAGCTCGTCCCACTGCATTTCCGGACTAAAAGCTAATAGCTTAACAGTTACTTGTTCATTGAACTGTACATCCATTGCCAACCAAGTTTGTCGCCCTGCGGCTGTGCGTCCTAATCGTTGTTTCAGTTGGTAACGTTCCTTTAACTGTTGCTCTGGGTTGAACATAATATTTCCCTATAAGATAACAACACTAAGCTTATTTAAAATTCAGCCAGTCTAATAGTTCTTGGATTAACCAGGTACTTTCATGTTCACCCAAAGCGCCACCCAGTTTATAAGTCCCCTGGGTTGATGGAATTCTGACTTTATAAATCGACCCCCGATTCACTTGGTAACGTTCTTTTAAGCATTGATCAGGATTGAACACAAGATTACCTCGTTTTTCTCGATAATAACGTTCCTATCTTCCTGGGTACAGCGAAAGAGTCTGGTGCGTTACCTCCTTTTCATTTCAGGTTGTAGAGGGTTTTGTACATTGCCGATTAAGTTTGATCTCTTTAACCGCTTATTTATAGGTTACATCCGTTACGCATAGTCCGCTAGCCAATCTTGAATTTCTTGACGCAGCCAGTTCGCTTCAGATTGAGTTAAGTAGTTTGCCAAGCAATAGGTTTTAACTCCAGCCTGCCAATAAACTGATTGACCTAAACGTTTGCTACTATAAGAGTTGTTGATTCTAGTTTCGAGATAGATAGCACACCCCTTATTTCCTATAAATACGTCTTTAATGTCTGAAGTATTTCCCCGAAAATATAAATAACCAATGACAAAATTATGGGGATTTATTTTTAAGGAGTACCCCAAAAGGTTGGTAATACTTATTTTTTTTATATCTTGCAAATATTTGCCTATTTTTTGGTGAGCTAGTGAGACTAAATAAGATGAAACAAAAAAGATTATTCCGCTAATAAATGCAAGCCCCAAAAACACTCTAACGGTAATTAAAGGTATTTGTTCTAATATCATAACCATGATCACAGCAATTGTAGCAATCACAACTCCACCGGCAGCAGATACTAAAAGTAATATCAGCAATACCCAAACAAAAAATAAGCTAACAAATAAAGCGTACTTCAATCCAGTTTCCATCAAAATTAACCCAAATAATAGTCTATTTTGAGGAATTTTTACAATAATTTCTTTAGGCGATTTATGAATCTGAATCCGAGTCAAAAACAGAGGCTGAATAGTTTCCAATGGATAAGGAATCGATCGCCCCGTTTCTAGTGCATCAAGTGCCTGATTTGCACAACTCAAGCGTAACCCTAAGTCAGGTTCCGTTAAGGCTTCAATCCAGCTTATCAACTGAGAATTAATACTCACCTGATTCCGAAACTGTATCCGTAAATTCCGTTGGGGTAAATCCGCCGGAGGAATACCCGTTAACAAATGAATTAACGTCGCGCCTAAAGCATAGAGATCAGACGCAGGAACCGCTTGTCCCCAAAACTGTTCTAAGGGTGCATATCCGCTCGTTCCCACCACAGTAAACGTCACTCCTTCTACCGCCGCACTATTCTGCACTGCACCAAAATCCACTAAATAAACCTGCTTATCGTCTCCTAAAATCAGATTACTCGGCTTAATATCCCGATGCAATACAGGGGAATTTAACCCATGTAAATAGGCAAGAATCTCCAGCACTTGTTTAGCAAACGAACGGACTTGTGACTCCGTAAACCGCTTTCCTTCATTCAGTAACTGCTGTAAGGATTTTCCGGGAATATAATCCTGTACCAAGCCAAACCAACACAACCCCGCGCCTATTTGTTGATCCAACGAAAAGTAATCACGGTATTTAGGAATCCGGGGATGATTCAGTTGCTTCAGCACCGCTGCTTCCCGTTCAAATAACTTAAATTCATCCCACTCCATCTGGGGATTAAACGCTAGTAATTTAACCGTCACCTGTTCGCCAGACTGTAAATCGTGAGCTAACCAGGTTTGACGCCCTGCATTATTCCCTAACTGACGTTGCAGTTGGTAACGTTCTTTTAACGATTGATTGGGATTAAATAAATGATTATCTCTCATAACTCTCTGTTGCTATAACGGCTCAATAAGGTGAAATATCCGAATCGGCAAAACTACTCCATAGAAGATGAATCAGATTCATGATTTTTGACGCATCACGGTGAAGGTTTATAACGCTCAATTGCCGCCATTGCTTTGTCTTTACCGCCATAGTATAATTGAATAGTTTCAGTAATCTGAACCGCTCGTTTATGCTCACCTCTAGCCACTAACCGACGCACCATCGCATCCAAGGCTTTAGCTTTTTGTTCGTAGTCGGTGATCGTTTTAGCCACCTGAATCCCTTGCTCATACTCAGTCACCGTGGTTAAATAAGGTGCGATCGCTTGGATGGTATTACTGCGAATCGAGTCATGGGGGATACTACGAGTCACTGTCAGGGCTTGGGTATACTCACCAGCATCCGTTAAGTTGAGTGCGATCGCTTGTGTCCTTTCGATAAATGCATTTTCGATAAAGGCATTTTTTTCGAGAACGTAGGCTTGCTGGGCGCGATTCATTGCACCAACATATTGTTTAGTTTCTGACTGCTTAGCTTGATGAGCCGCATTTGAAAGGAATAGAGAAATTAGTCCCCCCAAGCCAATTAGTCCGAGCAAGGCTAAACAACCACAACCATACCCACTATCGGTGTCAGATAAACGGCTAATTGATTCTTGAACAGAGAATTTACTTGGGTGATCAATAAAACCGGATTGCAACGAAGACAACGCTTGACGTGCCGTACTCAACCGTTTTTCCGGTGCGGGTTGAATTAACTGGTTAATCCAGTGGGCAAAATTCGGATTAATCTGAACTTTATCTTGAAACTTAATCCGCATTCGCTGCTGGGGCAATTCCGCCGGCGGAATCCCTGTTAATAAATGAATCAGCGTTGCACCCAAGGCATATAAATCCGATGCAGGTACAGCCTTTCCCCATAATTGTTCTGGTGGTGCATAACCACTGGTTCCTACCACTGTAAACGTAGCCCCTTCAGCTTTGGCTTTGTCTTGCACAGCACCAAAGTCTACTAGATAGATTTGGTTATTTTTGCCTAAAATCAGATTACTTGGCTTAATATCGCGGTGGAGAACAGGTGGACTCAATTCGTGTAGATTGATTAAAATCTTGAGCAAATCCTCAGCAAACTGACTCCCACTGCATCTGAGGATTAAACGCCAGCAATTTAACCACAACATCTGTTGGTGGTGAGGCTTGCGTATCCGTAGCCAACCAAGTTTGTCGCCCCGCATTCTGTCCCAATTTTTGTTGTAGCTGATAGCGATCGCGTAAAACTTGTCCTGCACTTAACATAATTGACTCCTTCCTGATTTATCCGTCACATCCCTGGCTAACAATCCTATGGCTCTGTAGATTATCTCTCGTAACTGATTATCACCTCTGTTGTTATCACGGCTCAATCAGGTGAACTATCCGAATCGGCAAAATTCGTCTATAATATTCATGATGACGCATCACTGTGAAGTTTTATAACGCTCAATTGCCGCCATTGTCTTTTCTTTACCACCATAATAAGATTGGATAATAAGATTGGATGATAAACAGGTTAATATTTTCATACAGGCGTTATTTAAATCACGCCGCAGCGCCGTCAACATTGTTTCCCAATGACCCTTATCCGCGTTCCCCAATCCTGGGAAATTCCCGAAAACCAAATCACCCCCGAAGCCGTTTACTTCAATCGGCGTCGCTTTCTTAAAACCCTAGTCGGTGCGAGTATTCTCCCCATCCTGGGATGTCAAGCCGCCGCCGATTCAGAAACCAATCAAGCCCTAGCCGCTACCCTAAATCAACCGACGGTAAAACCTCTTAACACCAATCCTGCATTTGCCAGGGTTGAGCGTCCCATCACCAATGAGTTACTGGCGGGACAATATAATAACTTCTATGAATTTGGCAGTGGCAAATCGATATGGCAAGCGGCGCAAGCTTTACCCACAGATGAGTGGACGGTTGAAGTCACAGGATTGGTGAAAAACCCCCGCACCTACGATTTAGACGATTTACGTAAAAAATTCCCCTTAGAAGAACGCATCTATCGCTTCCGTTGTGTAGAAGCTTGGTCAATGGCATTGCCATGGCTGGGATTTCCGATGCGATTATTAATGGCAGAGGTTGAACCCACGTCTAAAGCGAAATTTGTCAGATTTACCTCCTACGACAATCCTCAAATTAGAATCAGTCCGGCGTGGTCATTTAGTGGTAAACTACCATGGCCCTACACGGAAGGATTAACGGTAGAGGAAATGGCGAATGATTTGGCATTTTTTGCCGTGGGGATTTATGGTCATTTTCTGCCGAAACAGCATGGGGCGCCGATTCGAGAGGTTGTGCCGTGGAAGTATGGGTTTAAGGGGGCTAAGTCTATTGTCAAGATTGAATTTGTTGAGACTCAACCGGCGACATTTTGGAATACGTTAATTCCCTACGAGTACGAGTTTGAGGCAAATGTAGAGCCGGATGTGCCACACCCTCGCTGGTCCCAAGCGACGGAAAAGTTTGTTGGTGCAGGACCTAATTTTTCCTGGGAAAGACGGGAAACGCTTCCCTATAACGGGTATGGGGAATATGTGGCACAGTTGTATGCTTAAAATTAGCCGTCCCTGGCGCTTCAAGATGAGCATTCCCAGGCAGAGCCTGGGAACGAGGGAACGAGGGAGCCGAGGGAAATGACTAATCCCGAATAACCGCTTCACCACGTTGGTAGAGTTCACGGGCATAATCCGTCCACATTCCTTGTCCCCAATAGCGAAAACAACTGGTCTCTAGTAACAACGTGTACAATAACGCTTGCTGATAATCACTCCGCTTAGTCACTGAGGGATCTTGCTGCACTAAGGGGTCATACTTCAGATGAAACGCCGCACTAAGTTTATTCATGGGTTCTAATACATTTTCATAGCCTTTAACCCAACTTAAATCATTTGTCCATGATGCCCCATCGACATGGAATTGATGATCCGTGGCTGTCAATTCTTCAATCGCATTTGCTACCGCGTCAGGTGTAATGTTATCCAAATCGACTCGTTGCCAAATTTTGTGCTGACCAACGGCTTGACAAGGAGGATAGTCCTCTGGATTAACACCCCCTGCTTCAAGTAACTCTAAATACTCCGTCCCATTCATCGGCACTACACCGGTTTTTCCGCCCCCTTGGTCACGTATTTCATGGTAAATGCGAAACAAATCACGGGGATATTCGTTCATCATCACTCCCCCATTTTCCCCATCGGCAATTTGCGTGACTAAGGAGGGAATAGAATGACTGCCAATTGACTGCTTACCCCGCCCCTTTGCCTCAAAATAGGGCTGCATTTGTGCCACTAATTTGGTATCTGAGCCTTGCGTTTTAACCAAAATTGTGATCCAAATTGTTTCTCCCTGGGAATTGCGAGCGACTAAACGATTGGGGACATATTTCTGATCCTGTGACAATCCCGAACCATCCAAATTTTCCAGAGAATGTTCCTGCACCATCAACCAGCGATAGCCACAGTCTTTCAGGGCTTTGATGTATTCATACAAACTATCGGGGTGATTGGGTAAATGCATCTCTGGTGGAGAGAAGCCTTTCACCCGCTTTAGTGCATCGTAGCCAAAAATAGCCGCAAAATAATGTTGCCATGCCTGAATATGCAGTTTAATATCTGGAATCGGGGTAGAAGGAACAACGGCATGACTCCACATAGTTCCTAGCCATTCCACATAAGGCTGATAGTCGCGATCGCAGGTAATCCGCTTAAGATTATTCAGGATATCCTCCCGCCCCATTTGCTGGAATCCCCACAACAAATTACCCGAATAGTCCAGCATAATCCGAGGATTGCACCCCTCAGCAACCAGTTGAGGAATAAAATCACCCATACGACGGTAGCACCCAGCGAAGGGTTCGGCATTATGGTTATCCCCTTCCTGGGGATGTTCAAACATGTATTGGAGATTGCTAATCAATTCACCATTCGCACCCGCCGGAATCGTGGGTTGGTGCATGTGTAAGGCGCAAGCGAATCCTGAAGTGATATCCTCGAGGCGCAGATTAGTTGTGGGCAAAAATACAGGTTCGTCTTGTTGCACCACTGCCCGAATGTTTTCTTCCCACCCACAAATAGTGGGTAATCCTGATTGTAATTCTGCTAAAGCGGGTTGATTCGGGCTTGAGGTTACTGCACTCATGATCCTTTCCTCGATGATTGTGCTATTGCTAGCATACACGAAGGTTTTAAGAAGGCAGAAAGCACAACAGAGATCAATCTGCTAATTTTTGCGGTGGTATACCGAGGAATTGGCGAATGAGGTTGACTGTCTCCAGCTTTTGCTGTAGTGATGTTTCTCCCGATGGGATAGACAAGTGCTTCCCCGATTTCAAAATGAGCGCGATTTTATAGTGCGCCATCTTATCCTGATTCCAGCTTGTGGATTTCACCTGTATCTGGAAAATATCGCTAAGGGGATACAAGGTAACTTGCGTTTTAAATAATCCCCGCCGTTTGATGAATAGACTGTTTGTATCTTTATCAAAGTGATAAGTGAAAACCCTGCCTGCAAAAACTAGCAAAACAAGACCAAAGACTGTATTCAAAACTAAGAATAAAGGTAACCACCATAGATAAATGATCCAGGTAGATACTAAACTGAGGAGGATGAACAGCAAAGGAATACCAAACACCAAGCAGCCTGATAGTTGCCAAATCAAATAGGGGCGGTGTTGGAGTTTCAGTTGAGTTGGTGTTTTTTCTAAAATAACCATAACTGACAAGGTTGAGGATTGTTAAATCTATTCCTATCTGGATAAATCGGTTGTCCCCTCACCGCAAGCCAGTTCACCATTTTGATAGGTGGGTGCTGTGGGTTTGATTGAACCTGGTGTATCAGCTTCACAGAGAATAGCAACTGTAGTCATGTCATCTGATGCTGCATCAGAATTAACGTTAGTTGCGGGAACGACAAAAACACCACCGACATAACTCGGAACTTGGTCATGACGAGATATTCCATAGTTAAATACAGCCTTACCAGTTACCTGATTTGAGTAGGTGTAGCTTTCTGTCTCAGTCTGAATACCTAAACCTAGATCAGGAATGTTATCGCTAAACCTTTGTTCAGTTAAATGGTAAGCTTGCTGGGCGCGGTTCATAGCACCCACATAAGTTTTACCTTCTACTTTTTTAGTGTAATTAACTTGATTGAAGAACAAAGGTACAAGTATGTAAATAAACCCTCCTATAAGCAACATCAATACTAGAAAGCATCCTAAGCCAGTTGCGTCTGTTGCGGTTTTCCTAGCCATGAGATTATTCTTGAACTCTACATCTTGATTAAATCAGGTAACGCTTTGAGATATTGACGGAGAAGTTTTAGAACTTATCGACTTCTCCTCGACTTCATTTTTGGGGAGTTTGTAGTAAAGGCTTTAGCCTTAGATTCTGTTGGGAGTTGATCGGAATCGCGACGGATTGGTATTCAATACCGAAAGTTAGGTTCAAACCCGTCCATAGCAGAAGTCCCACACATACTACTTAATCCTAAACTCTGGTAGTAACGCTTATTCATCCGATTCTATATCAACGACTAACTAACAAACTATCTTCCTGACGCGACGCACGCGATCGCACTCGTTGTCCGGTGTTCATATCTGTTGGCTGAACCAGGAATTCAAAACCGAATACCAGCAAAATCAGTAGTAAACCAATATAATAATGAGGTTCATTCATTGTCCTTCATCCAGACTACCGTCTGGTTCATCTGTGTAAGCAAGGAATAATGTCATTTATCTGTTGACATCCTGGGTATCAACCCCTGGGGATTTAGTAGTACAGTTGGGATAATGCATCCTATTCTCCTGCTCTGTGATGGACTATTTGGCGATCGCGTTAGGCGAATCAACAGCCAAATACATCCTGTCTATATTTTTGTTGTAATGGGAGAATAGAGAGAGTAGTGCTTTTGTGTAGAGATATTCACAGATGTGCATTAGTACCTAGAGGATGACTGATTTGACTCAACATCCTCATTCAAAGGGGTAGTTATCGGAGTTTATGACTGAAAACTTTGAGAACTCATCGGCTTCTCATGGAGTAGTAGAGGAAGCATTCCAAATTTGTCAATTTACACGTTTCACCCCCCTTAGTCCCCCCTTGTTAAGGGGGGAAATCGTTCTTATTCCCTCCCCTTAATAAGGGGAGGGTTAGGGTGGGGTTTGCTCTTTATGCAAAAACGGGATGCTCCCGTAGTAGATGTTTAGAACCCCGACTTCTTCAAGAAATAGGGGTTCTGGGTTCGTGGCGCGTATCTACTCACTTTGAGAGGGTAACGATTGAATCGGCGTCTCTGAACTGACTATATTTTGAAATGTAGCGATAATCAAAGGTAAACCAATAGCCAGTGATAGAATCAGCGCAATCCACTTGAACCAAATTGTCTGAGGACGTCCTTTCGCCGGATACCCGCAAATCATGCAGATTTCATCATTGGTGCTGGTTAGGGAACCACAAACCTGACAAGGTTCTAAAGCCATTGTTTTTCCGGGGGTGAAGCCATTCTCATTGTAGCGCCGCCATCGCGACTGTAGATCAGCCATTCTCTGGAGACGCGATCGCACAAAAAGTGTATTCAAACAGGTTGGCGGCGCAGAAATAGCAGCAGGTTGTTACTAATTTTCTCAGACCAATGGTCTTGGGGATAATGTCCCGCTTCTTCTAGCTGTACCAGTTCCACATTCTTGAGCATTTTGGCAAATTCTTGGACTTGGACAAAGGGAAGCCAGGGATCTTGGATTCCCCATAAAATTAAGGTGGGTTGATTCCAGTTGCGAAACCCAGCTTCAATTTCTGCCATGGACGGTTTAAGTTGCAGGTTCTTAACCGTCATCAGCAGACTACGCCCTGCGTCAGAACTGGTGAGAAAGGGACGGCGATATACATCTAAATCTTTATCTGACACTCGATAGCGGCTACCCCCTTCTAAGGTGCGATCGACCAACAAGGGGTCTTGGGTCAACATATCACCAATAAAGGGTAACCCCAATTGCTTGATCTTCCAAGGTAATTGAGTCGCCGATGAGACAGGGGTGTTGAGAATGGCTAAGCGTTCAACCTGATCGGGGTAACGTAAGGCGTATTGCAGTCCCACTGAACCGAGAAACCCTTGGACAACCAGGTAAAATCGCTCGATTTGCAGATGTTGGATAAATTCGGCTAGGGCTTTAATAAAAGCATCTGGCGTATAGGCAAACTCTCGACGATCGGGTTTAGCTGATAAACCAGCACCAATCCAGTCTGGCGCGATCGCACGGAATCCTTTTTCGGCTAAATCGGGCATCAGCGCTGACCATGAGTAACTCTGGGATGGCAAACCATGAAGCAGCAGTAGAGGGGGTTTTGTACTGGGATTAACCGGGGTTGCTTCCCGATAAAACCACTGTAGCGACCCGACCTGAATTGAATTTTCCTGAATGGACACGCTTTTTTTCCTACACCTTGACCGTGCTTTGAGCTTACCGCCCTGTAGACCTTTGAGCAAGTTTTACCCCTAATTTCCCATCTCCGGAAATTGTCAACGAATCACAACATATCCCCGGTCTGCTAAACAGATAGCCAACTTGACTCGCTAATTGTAATAAATAATTAAGCAACCTGGTAAATAAACGTTAACCCTAGGAGGTTTAGTAATGAATGCCGCTGAACAAGCCACTGGTTTAGAGGTAACGACCAAAATTGCCGCGATTGTCAACTTATTTAAGTCACAGTTCCCTGATGCCAAGGCGGACTTGAACCCTTGGCAAAATGACCCAGATACTCGCAATCTGGTTGATCCCGACTCAATAGATATCGGTTTTCACTTTCCTGGATGGAGTAGAAAATTACAAAGCCGCAGTATTTTACTACAAATTCGGTTTTATCAAGATCCCTTAGACAAGTCTCATCGATTGATCGGTTTAGATGCCGCAGGATTTAATCATCAAGGAGAAGCTTGGCGACTTTCGACAGTTGAAAATTGGCAATGTGTCGGTAATTATCAGCCCGCGCCAGAGGTGAATGACAAGCTTAAACTCTTCTGCCGACAAGTCTTTGAGTTATTCAACTAATCAAATCGGGTGTCAGGTGGAAAAACGGCTGGAAACCCAACACCATCGGACACAAACCGTAGGGGCACGACATCTCGTGCCCCCATGGTGGTTCAAATTAGCCAACAAATGCCATACGCGGCTCAGATACACCTGCGGATTCATTTCCCTTCAGGTATGCGAGCATCGTATCGGCATCGGAGACTTCAAAGGGATCATCTGGGCAGTTGTCAACGATACCAGGTTCTGCAAAGAATTTTTCAATCTTGCCGTCGTTCACCAGCATCGAATAGCGCCAAGAACGCATCCCGAAACCGAGATTCGACTTATCGACTAGCATTCCCATCTTGCGGGTAAAGTCACCATTGCCATCCGGTAGCAATAACACATTCTTAGCGCCTTGCTGTTTACCCCACTGGAACATGGCAAAGGCATCATTCACCGACAGGCAAATGATTTTATCAATACCCTGTGCTTTGAACTCGTCATAGAGTTCCTCATAGCGGGGTAGGTGGTTGGACGAACAGGTGGGTGTAAATGCACCCGGTAACGAAAACACAACAACTTTTTTGCCACCAAAGATTTCCTGCGTTGTCCGATCTTGCCAACGATAGGGATTCGGACCACCTACAGACTCATCACGCACGCGAGTCTTGAAAACAACGTCGGGTACACGCTCGATAACTCCCATATTTACCTCGTTTTACAGACGACTAGATTTTTGTTTGCTTTAGCTATATCTAACTGTAAATCAGAATAATTCTTATTTAAGAATACGTCAATAGTTATAAATACTTACTTGTTGGCTTAACTGCCAGACAAGTATAACTCCTACAAAAGAGTGTTATAATTAAGGAACTGCTTATGAAAACGGTTAATGCCATGCAGAAGCAAGCAGAAGACCTCGTTAAACTATTGAAATCTAAGGGGTTGCGGGTTACCCCCCAGCGATTTTCTGTCTATGCCAATCTGCTGACTCGTTATGATCACCCGACGGCAGATCAAATCCTCAGTGATCTCAATCGCCATGGACCGACGTCCTCCCAAGCCACTGTATATAGTGCACTACAAGCACTCCGGGAAGTGGGACTGGTGCGGGAAGTTTTATTAGAAGAGGGCATCTGTCGTTACGATGCAAATGTCGCTCGGCACCATCATTTTCGTTGTCGCTGTTGCGGTACGATTCAGGATATTCCTTGGGATACATTTGAGCCCCTTGACTTGAATCGCCTACCTTCTAGTATGCAAGGTGAAAGCTATGAGGTGACGGTGTATGGGGTTTGTGATCGTTGTCAATAATTCGTCATTCGTCATTCGTCATTCGTCAGCCAGATAGAGGAGTTCTCTGGTTCAATTTCACAATTTGACCGGGGCGGGTTTAGTGGTATCTGGGTTAGGTTAGAAACGATCGTCATAAAACCCGCCCCTAGGCAATGTCCCCATCCTCAAAAACGGTATCAGACGCTTCCTTAATAACTAACACAACCACCAAATCCGCCGTATCCTCTGTGCCTCTGTGGTGCTTCCTCATTCACTCTTTTTCCTGCAAAAACTCCTGTAAATCCCTCTGCACCTGCTGATACAATTGCGGCGACTCTCCCTTCCACCCAATTAAACTATATAATTTCACTGTCCCCGCCCGCCCTCGCACCTCTTCTTCCCCCACTGGGATCACCTCAACCTCATCTTTAACAACCTGATAAAGAGAATCGGTAATTAAAATATCTGTGCCAAATTTTTTCGTCAAACCCTCCACCCGACTCGCCACATTCACCGCATCACCAATCACCGCATATTCTCGACGACGCTGAGAACCAATATCCCCGGCAATCAATTCCCCATAATTAATCCCAATCCCATTAAATAACGGGATTCGTTCTTCCTGACGCCATTCCTCACGCAACTGATGCAAGGCTTTTCGCATTCCTAATGCTGCACGAATCGCATTCATCGCATCGGTTTTTTCCCCCTCCGATACCGGACAACCAAATTCTGCCATTACCGCATCTCCAATAAACTTATCCACCGTACCCCCAGCATCTAAAATGACCTCAACCATGTCATTGAGATACCGATTAAGTTGTCGCACTAATCGTACCGGTGAGATTTGGGAGGAGAGGGTGGTAAAACCGCGAATATCGGAGAATAAAATAGCGGCTTTTAATTTGCGTCCTTTGAGCAATTCCTGATAATCATCGTGCTGCTTGAGAATTTCCTGCACAACGGGTGCGGCGACATAACGCTCTAATGTACTGCGGAAGCGGCGTTTTTGAATTTGGTCACTAATAAAGAGTGTGGTAAAGTACGAGAAACTATTTAGAGTAATCGCGATCGCAGGCACAGCAACAGGGAAAATCAATCTGGCGCTGCTATAGCCAAAAAATGCTAATCCTAGCCAAACCCCTGCCATCCCCAATCCCCAAAACAAGCTTGCCGCAGTACGCAGGGGTAGTTTATACAATAGTAGAGCGGTTCCCCCAGCCAGGACAAAAACAAACAATCCCTCTAGCCTCGGATTGGGGATGGCGACAGCAATTGAGCGTCCTTGCATTAAGGTTGCGATCGCGTTAGCATGAAGCTCAACCCCTGGCATGTTTAACTGGATAGGTGTGGGAACAAAATCACCGATATTTTGCTCATCGGCTGTTGTGCCAATCAAGACAATTTTGTCTTTAAAGGTTTCCTCTCGTAAATGCACGTCCCATATATCAGATGCCAGCACCTGCCAAAATGGAATTGTGGTAAAAATATCTCGATTTTGAGTCGGTGTTCCGTAAAAGAAAACCTGGCTCCCTTTTGGGGGTGGATAGCTGACATTTGCCACGTTTAACGTAGTTTGGGCAAATGAAGGAATCCGTTCTAATCCCAACGGCTGAAGAATTTGCTTGCTGTATTCACTCCCTAGCCGATACACATTCCCATCCACCTCTGGGGGTAAAAAGTTGACTAAACCCAGTGACACCGAATCCGGATAAAGTTCGGGTAACGGTTTATACAACTCATGAGTAATAAAACCTTGGGCATCGATGGTATCTTCGTAGAGAGCCGCTAGCACGATGCGATCGCTATATTTGGTTAATGCTTGTTTAAACTGTTGATCATCCTCAGTACCATACCCACTGGGAAGATCAAACAGTAAATCTAACGACACTGACTTAGCACCCGCCGCCATTAAACGCTCAATCACTTCAGCATAAGCCGTTCGCTTCCAAGGAAACGGTGGCGCTAGCAAATCGACAACCAAAGCTTTATTCGGATCAACCGGATTGCTGTAGCGCCCCGATGCGGTCAACGATTGATCATCGACCGCCAAGATTACAATATCATCCGGAGGTGTAATAGGTCCACGTAATTCAATGAACCACTTTTGGCTTTGCCGTTCAGCTAGCTGTACAGGCGTCCCCTGCCAAACCGTTACAAAAGCACCCAAAACCGTCCAAAATCCCATTAGCATCAAGCCAATTCCTTCTGGACGCCAAAACGGTTGGGATTGATTCCGGCGCCGCCGTCGGATGCGTTTTCGTCGTTGTTTGTCCAGCCATTGCCACCAGTGATTCATCGCCCTGACTCCAAGTTTAAAAGGGATTAGGAATTGAAGGCAAATTGTCTCTTAATACATCCGGAATTTCAATCTGCGGAAACTGCTCATTCAAAACTTCTTCGAGTTTATCAATCCCCGGAATTTCAATATCAAACCCTTTAAACAAAGCCCCGGTAACAATGTCTTCAATTTCAGCTTTTGACAATTCTATTACCGTCCCTAACACCCCCTCTGGACTAATATTAATCCCTTGACCTTGACGCAACAAAACGGGCTTAGGGTTCCACAGATTATACCGTTCGCTCAATTCGACTTCGCCCTGTAAAACCTTCACTTGCGCTTGTTCATTTTCATCTAACTCCATCAAATAAACAGTTCCGCGTGTCACGGCGGTAATCGAACCCACACATCCTTGCGTTCCTGACACGACACTTCTACCACTTCGCAGCCGCACACAGCGACTCCCCACGGTGAGTGCCGAATTTTCTCCTAATCTTACACCCGCATTGTTATTAAAGAGCAAATTCGCCCGTGTTTGTTTCGTACTAACCGTTTGTCCCAGAGTTGCAACCGCATTAACTTTAACGGGTCGGTTTTGGATATAAGCTTCATTTCCCCCTAAAATTTCTACAATTTTGGCTTGACTAACTCTTTGTGCGGATGCTGGCGCATTGTGCAATCCCAATACCACGACGATGAACAAACCACTGAGAAAACCGACTAAATTTTGCCACCTCAATGTTCTCCAAGGTATCAACGTCTTTGTTTGATAACCGTGATCTCCAGCTAATTTTACCCCCTGGGTTAAACTGAGAATCTGTTTTTTGAAATTAACCCAATTTCTCAGTCTAAATTTATTGTTCATAGATGCTGATTAACTTTAAAGTTTTGTCCGAACTCTAGGATATCAAGTTTAATTGAATACCTAAGTAAGTTAGTGAAAATAAACCCAACTATAATTAGGTTTTGTCAATATTCCTCAAGCTCTTACAAGTGACTAATGACCAATGATAAACTATTTCTCTGACGCTCCAGTTGCCACACCTTGCACCACTAAAACTGAGCAGGAAACATGATGGAGAACATGATTGCTGACACTGCCTAAAAGCACTTCAGTTAAACCCCGACGACCTCGACGACCAATGACAACTAAGTCAGCGTCCCAACTGTTTACAAGGTCTCGAATCGCACTCCCTGCATCTCCCATTTTGCACGTCCATTCTGTTGCCACTCCTTGGTCTGTTGCCTTTTTACAATAGTCAGCTAGCCATTTCTGAGTTTCATCACTTTCCTTTTTCAATTTGTCTTGCATACGACGTGAGAAGTCAATCAATTCTCTGCCAAACATATCTCCATAAAAACCCACGCCTTGGTTTTCTATAGGTAAGCAATGAAAGATCATCAACGCTGCATTGTCCTGTTTAGCTATATCTAAGGATTGGCTAAAGACACCCTCCGTTTGAGAGGAATGGTCAAGCGCTACTAATATTCTTTTATAGGTCATCAGTTTTACTTCCTAATTTTTCAGAGAACAGGGAACAGGGAAAGAGTTTTGAGTTTTGAGTTTTAATGGGTGTAGAGGCGGGTTGAAGATTATCTTTTTTTGTCACCTTAAGGATATTAAACCCGCCCTGAGTGTTCCAGACGTAGCATGTTACCTGTGGAACACCCCATCTCCCTCATCTTCCCTACCTCTCTCATCTCCCCCTCTTCCCCGACGATTAACTCAACCGGCGAACAAATTTCTCCAATCGATCCATACCCTTTTCAATAGTTGGCATATCAGTAGCATAGGACAGACGGATACAGTTATCGACACCAAAGGCAATACCAGGAACTGTCGCCACTTTCTCAGCTTCTAAAAGGGTGTTACAAAACTCCAGGGATTTAAGTCCAGTTTTGCTGATATCGGCAAATACATAGAACGCCCCATTGGGTTTAGGGCAACTAATTCCTGGAATGCTATTCAGGCGTTCGTAAATGACTTGTCGGCGTTTAGCAAAAGCAAGGCGCATTTGTTCTACACAATCTTGGGAATTTTCCAGGGCTGCGATCGCGCCATACTGGGAAAAGGTACAAACATTAGAGGTACTGTGGCTTTGAATCGTGGTAACTGCCTTAATTAAATCCACAGCACCCGCTAAATACCCCACACGCCAACCTGTCATTGAGTAGGCTTTGGCAAACCCATTACTGGTAATTGTGCGATCAAAGATATCTGATCCAATAGCACCAATACTCAAATGTTGAGCGCCATCGTAAAGAATCTTTTCATAAATTTCATCCGAGACGACTAAAATATCCCGTTCTACAATCACTTGGGCGAGGGCTTTGAGTTCTTCTGGGGTATACACCATCCCGGTGGGGTTAGAGGGAGAATTAAGCACAAACAGCTTGGTTTGCGGGGTAATCGTCGCCTGGAGTTGCTCTGTGGTGATTTTATAACCCCTTGACGCATCCGTTTGCACAATAATCGGCGTACCCCCTGCCAATTTGACCATTTCCGGATAGGAAAGCCAATAGGGGGCGGGAATAATCACTTCATCCCCAGGTTCAACCAGCGCTTGCATTAAACCAAATAGGGAATGTTTACCGCCATTGGTGACAATGATATTGTCCGGCTGGTACTCTAACCCATTATCTTGGCGCAGTTTATTCGCTATTGCTTGGCGTAACTTCGGTTCCCCAGCGGCGGGTCCATATTTGGTTTTCCCGTCATCCAAAGCTTGTTTCGCCGCCGCCTTAATATGAGCCGGGGTATCAAAATCGGGTTCCCCGGCGCTGAAACTGCACACATCCAAGCCATCGACTTTCATCGCTTTGGCTTTGGCGGAAATAGCGAGGGTGAGAGAGGGAGAGACTTGACCAACTCGTGCTGCTAACTGCATTTTTACTCAACTTGAACAACTAGACGGTGTTTGAAAAGCACCTGAGAAGCTAGGGTAAGGGCAGGTTTTGATTTTAGGCGAAAGGTTCAAGGCATTATAGCGATATCTCAACCTGCCCCTCCTCTGTGCAGACACCTTTTTCAACACGCTCTCTTGGAAATATACTACTTTATCTCCGTCTAATTACCTATTTTTCAAACGTCTCTAGATTAGGGATGTTCGTTCAACTTAAGAACGGGTAACTTGATATGATATGACATATATCGCTATAAAAACGCTCCAACTCTCAACAATTTAGTCAACCCTAGGATTTAAAATTGTAAACTTACGTTAACGAAAACTGACAAACGATATCTTTCCTAAACTGATGTATTGTTTTGCATGGTTTCAGCCACAACCTTGGAGAACTTGAATTACTATTTTTATCAATATAGTGCTGTCAGTCGTGAGGATGGTGTATATGTTAGACGTAGAACGATACTACAGAGTTCTGGACTTAGAACCCAATGCCTCACCCGAGGAAGTCCACCAAGGGTATCTAGATATGACGTGGGTATGGCATCCTGACCGTTTTGTGGGTCATCCCCGCCTACAACAGAAAGCCCAGTACAAGTTGCAAGAACTGAATGAAGCCCATGAATGCTTGCGTTCTCAATCGGCGGCTAATGGTAGAAAAATGGGTCGTAAGCCAAAATACTCAGCATCACCACCGCCACCTCGTCGTTCACCATCTCCGGGTTTATCCAAATCACCAACCCAACGGAAGCCACAAAAAAATGATCCGCGAACTGTTAATACAAGGAGACCATCGATTTGTTTTAAAACCAATCCCATCGATGATTGGTTAGATTAAAATTAGGAAACGTGGAAAGTCTTTTAGCTAACTATTAATGATCAATCAGCTCCGCAAAAGCGCAGTTTCTGGTTGATCTGTGAGTAAGTCAATAATCTGATCGGTGTAGTTTTGAAACGCCGACAAACTCTTAATTTTCAGCCTACATCCATCAGAATTATCAGTTACGCGATCGCGAGGTAAATCAATCGTCAGTTCCCCTTGAATTGTACCCGGTTGCGTCGTCAGCACATAGATGCGTTGGGAGAGAAACACCGCTTCCCCTACATCATGAGTAATCATCAAAATCGTTGTACCCGTTCGTTGCCATAATTGCAGCAGGAATTGCTGCATGGCTTCGCGGGTTTGCACATCTAACGCGCCAAAGGGTTCATCCAGGAGTAAGACTTTCGGTTGACATGCTAACGCCCGCGCGATCGCGACTCGTTGTTTCATTCCGCCGGATAGTTCTTTGGGCAACGCTTTAGCAAACTCTGATAATCCCACAACCTCTAAATAATACGATACGTGCTGCCGTCGTTGTGCTGCGGATAGTCCCTGTAACCTTAAACCAAATCCCACATTATTAGCTACCGTCATCCAGGGGTAGAGAGTATAACTTTGAAACACCATCCCTCGATCCGAACCGGGTCCAGTCACTCGCACACCATCCACGCGGATTTCACCAGCCGTTGCTTGTTCCAGCCCAGCAATTAGACGTAATAACGTCGATTTACCAGAACCCGATGCACCAACTACACTAACAAATTCTCCCGATTCAATGTGCATGTTGATATCTTTAAGGGCAACCGTGACGCCCTTACGACTTGAGAATTGTTTATAAAGTTGAGAAACAGTTAATTTTGTCTTTTTCATTTGTTGTTGATTATTAGTTATTTTAATCCTTAATCTATAGTCCATTTACAGGATACTCGCAGCAACAATCTAAATAGTAAATCGAAGCTTAGACCGATTAATCCAATAACAATGAGTCCAGCAAAAATTTGATCAGTTCTCAGAAACCGCTGCGCCACACTAATCCTGCGTCCCAAGCCTTCAGTTGCTGCCACTAATTCTGCCACAATCACTAAATTCCAAGAGGCGGCAATATTGACCCGACAAGCATCGATAATACTGGGCATAATAAACGGAAAAATAACATACAGTAAAACTTGAAGGCGTTTCCCCCCTAACGTATAAGATGTTTCAATTAACTCCTTGGGGACAAACTTAACCGCATCCATGATCATCAGTGTATTGAAAAATAACGTTCCGATAAAAATAAGCAAAATCTTCGGGGTTTCTCCGAGGCCAAAGTATAAGATGAGTAAAGGAATAAATGCTGGCGCAGGCATATACCGCACAATTCCAATAATCGGTTCCATTAGTGCCCGAATACTGGCAAAGGTTCCCATGAAAGTTCCCAAGGGAATAGAAATCAACGCGGCGAGAATAAAACCACAGAGAACCCGAAATACACTTGCTAAAATATCCTGGGGCAAATCGCCACTTATCCAAAGTGACACAATCGCTTGCCAAACATTCTCTGGTGTCGGTAAAAACAGAGGCTCAACCCACCCCGAATGAGAAATTAGCCACCATAACCCAAACGGAATACCGATAGACAACACCATCAATGGCCAGGTCAAGGATTTGGGAATATCTTCGGCAATGCGCCAAAATAGGGTAGGTTTCAGTGTTTGAGGAGAAGATTTTACCTCTCTTGTACACAAATTTTCAGGAGTCCGAGTCATTAGGGTTTACCAGAAACTATTGGCTGTGATTATCTACATCATCTTCTTAGGTCGATACACAACTGGTTCTTGTGGATAAACATTCACAATGAATAACGACAAACCCTATTGTGTACGCGAGCGAATCAGCCCTGAATAGATTTAGGTTTTCTGCTTTTCCGCATAGGCTTTTACAAAGCGATCATCTAAGAGTTTATCCAAATCAGGGGCTTGTTCAATCAAACCATTCTCTACTAAAAATGTACTAATTTCTTGAGCCGCATAAGGCAGCGATGTCATGTCATCTCCCGGTTCAAACGCGGCTAAATTATCCTCGATACTAAAAATAGTCGTTCCAGCATCATATTCCTTATATTCATCAACCGTAACTCCTGCTCGTTTGGCTAAAATTTGCAAAGACTTGTCCGAATTTTCATTCATGAAATCCAGCGTATCAAACCAAGTATTTACCAAAGCTTGCACCGCTTCCGGGCGTTCCTCAAGCATTTGCCGACTCACAACTAGATGATCAGGAATCGCACCGGGAAAGTCCTTAGAACTAAACAACTCTTTACTTCCAGGACGTTCAAGTGCCTTCGTCGTAAACGGTGCAAATACACCCACAGCATCAACCTGTCCGGCGACAAATGCGGCAGAGGCTGCCCCCGTTTCTAAGGGTTTGATTTCCACCTCATCTGGAGATAATCCAGCTTTTTCTAATCCTAAGAGTAAAAGAAAATGATCAACTGTACCCGCTTCTACACACTCAAAACTTTCTTAGTTAACTCGAACTAAGCGGATTTCTGTACGCTGTTGACGGGGATCTGTCGGCGGAATTCCAGACAGGGGTTGATTAAAGCCTTTGCCTTCTGCGACAAAGTTATGCTTAAGACCACGATTTTGTAGGTAGTTCACAACAACTTGGGCGCGTTGTTGACTTAAGGTTTGGTTCAGGGTTGCTGCCCCTGTTTTCGAGGTATGACCAATCACTCGCACGGCTACAGTTTGGGGATTAAACTCTTGAATTTCATTGGTTACCTGTAAAACGGCACTAGCTTCACTAGAAGATAATTCCCCATCTTCTGCGATTTGCATTTTTAATTGGGAGGGTTCGCGAACATTAGCGTCAATCCGGCGATAGTAGGCTTCCAGTAATTCTGAAATTTTCTCAGGTTGAGACTCAATCAAGCGATTGGATGCCACAATCACATCCACAATGGCTTGGGGTGCATCCTGACTGGATAAAACGACAGTATGCCCTTGTTTTTTGGCTTGGGTGACATAGGGTTCCCAAATCACCGCCACCGCCACATTCTGATTGGGATCTTGTAAAAGTTGCCACGCCTCAGACGCATCAGCGACTTTTTTGACTTGAAAATCAGCCAGCTTAAACGCCTCAAACTTGGTACTCAACACCAGCGCCAGGTACTCACTGGGGGTATCCCCCGCAAAGGTGAGGGTTAACTGTCGTCCTTGCGATCGCTCCTGCTCAACTAATCGCTTAAGATCTAAGAGTGACTTAAGATTTGGATATTTCTTCGTATTCAGCACAACGGCATCAGCGCCTACCGTGCGGTCAATCAAGCCAATAATTTGTCCTTCGGGTTGTTGTTGCAGGAACTGATCTAATGTCGTGACTAATAAATCTGCTTTTCCCTGATTCAATAATTCAGCCCGTTTGGCTTGATCAAACTCATCTTGATAGCGCAGTTTGAGCCCAACCTCTTCTAATGCCTTTTGAAACGGCTGACTGCGAAACGTGCTATAGCCGCTGAATGTATCTCCCAGAATCCTCAGTTCACCTTTGGCGGCTTTGGTTTGAGTCTGACTTGACAGATTAGGAACTAGATCAGGTGCCGCCTTATTCAACACCCACAGACCACCTCCAATCAGACCCAAGGTAGCGGCTAAAGCTAAAATCAATACTAGCGGATTATCGCGTTTACTCATAACCTATAATCGACCTATTCCATTTCACTACGCTAGCGGCTGATTTGTTGTACTTTATGTAACATTTTTGCGCGGGTTTCTGTAAAGTTATGGTTTTTACAGATGTCACCGCATCCATGAATCAACCCAGATGCCGTAGGTCTACTCTCACTCACGCTCTCATTTTTAGTGGGTACCTGCAAGTTTCTCTCTAAATTTTGGCAGATTCAATGGGAAAAAGTCAGGAATAAAGCACGGATTAACTCGGAATAAGTCAGGATCTCACTCAAGATGGCTCAAGTTAATTCAGATAGATGTCACGCGGCTTAATCCTAAATCTGTTGAGCAACAAAGGCTTATTTCTGTGACATTCAGATTAAGATAGTTCTACTGGAGTGGAGAATTTTTCATGAACGCTTATTTTGCTTTAGTTATTTCGATTATGATCGGTATCGGTGGGCAGCTAAGCCTTAAAGCTGGTGCTATTCAGGGTATTGGCAATAAGCTTTTCTTTCTTGAGCCCTACATTATTGTGGGATTGTCGTCTTATTTCTGTGCTTCCCTTTTTTACATCTTTGCCCTTAGGGAAATTCCTGTTTCTGTAGCTTTTCCCAGCGTTTCGATTAGCTATGTAGCGGTCGCTTTTTTGGCTCACTTAATTTGGGGAGAACCTTTTGGCATTAGACAGGTTATCGCCTTGGGACTAATTGGTCTGGGAATATACATATTATCCCAGAAGTGAATCCTTTATCTGGGACAACGATTAAAATACGCACCCAAAGAGGGTCACATTAAGTATTTTCAGAGTTTTTGCATCAGTTTTAGTACTCGCGACTATCCAGAAGGAACATTGAATAGATCCCCACCGTACAGGCGGGTGGGGAATTCCGCGAGTTAGGTTAAATATTGCGTTCGCTTAATTCACGGGTCATGTAATCGAATGGCTGATCCACAAATGCCGTATTAGCAACTCCCCCGGCGGCGACTTGCTCTTTCACGATATCTTTCATAATTTGGATACCGCGAACAGTCGGACCAATGGGAACCCCCAAGGAATTGTAGGTTTCCCGTAAACCTTGCAGTACTCGTTCGTCAAGCACATCCATACTCCCAGCAACCAGTGCATAACTGGCATAGCGCAGATAATAGTCCATATCCCGCAAACAAGCGGCATAGCGACGAGTCGTGTAAGCATTGCCACCCGGACGAATCAGTTCCGGGACATCTTCAAAAAGTTGCGATCCTGCCTGCTTGACAATTGAGGCTGAATTACCATTAATCACGGCGGCTGCCATGATTCGGGCTGTACCACTGTCAAAGTAAGATTTGAGTGAATCGATCGCATCGCGATCGAGGTAACGACCAGTGATGTCGTAATTTCTAATCAGGCTTGTAATCGCATCCCGCATGAGTCGGCTCTCCAAATCTGTATATCTTTATCTATTTATCTTGCCAGTTATTGCCGCACGGCTACAAAAAATTCTCACAAACAAAATGGACATAACGGCCGTGTATGTTTATACCGTTGACCTTCCATCCCCATCCACATGCGACCCGCCTGCTGAACCGTGTTCTTTGATCACATAAGCTGGACTCACCCAAGTATTGCTCCCAAGGCAACTTGGCTTATCTGCACTAGAATACGTCATGGTTGAGCGGATTGACAAATAGGAGATGGGTAATCCTTATTATTTTGTAATATTTGAGACAATTTAATCGTTTTCTGAGGATACCCAGAATCAGGAAACTAGATTCTGTAACTTTGGATACAAAAGCTCCCTCTGCCTCTCCCTAGGATGAGTCAGATACAAAGGAGACAGGTTTCAAGCCCAATCAGGTTGTTGAGGTAAACCTGAGATGGTACGACAACGGCTCCCCGGCTTAGGGAGAAAGCTCGCACCAATGTATCTTGTCTCGTTTCTCACACTCAGGGGACAAACTGACGGGTCTACCCATGTTTGCAGCTCCTGCCACTGATAACCGTATCGTTTCCTGGTTAATCACATGTCTAGTATGTTTGTGCGACACTTGATTCCTAATCTCCCCCGTAGTCCTAAGCGTCAGGTTGAGAACAGGCATGACCGTCTGTCTAAGCCGGTGAGAACCTGAACAAGTCTTCCTGCATCGTTCAACTATTTGAACTTTTCTAAACAATAGTCCAATTGACAAAAGGAGTCATTCATGCCAGAAACGCCCCAAGAGGTCTTGAAAATGATTCAAGACGAAAACATTCAAATTATTGACCTCAAATTCATTGACATGCCAGGGGTCTGGCAGCACTGCTCGTTTTACTACGATCAAATTGACGAAAGTGCTTTTGAAGATGGGGTAGCGTTCGACGGGTCAAGTATTCGCGGTTGGAAAGCCATTAACGAATCAGACATGTCAATGGTTCCCGATCCGAAAACGGCTTGGATTGACCCATTCATGCAAGAAAAAACCCTGAGCATGATTTGCTCGATTAAAGAGCCTCGTACTGGTGAATGGTACAGCCGTGACCCCCGCACCATCGCCCAGAAAGCATTGGACTTTTTGAAATCTACTGGACTTGGGGATATTGCTTTCTTTGGTCCAGAAGCCGAGTTCTTTATCTTCGACGATGTTCGCTTTGATCAAACTGAGAACAAAGGGTTCTACTATGTAGACAGCGTTGAAGGGCGTTGGAATTCAGGACGGGAAGAAGCCGGCGGGAACTTGGGATATAAACCTCGCTACAAAGAAGGATACTTCCCCGTTTCGCCTACGGATACGATGCAAGACATGCGTACCGAAATGCTGCTAACCATGGCTCAATGTGGTGTGCCTATTGAAAAGCATCACCACGAAGTTGCTACAGGGGGACAGAACGAACTCGGTGTCCGTTTTGCACCAATCGTCGAAGCCGGTGACTTCTTGATGGTTTACAAATATGTGGTTAAAAATGTTGCCAAAAAGTATGGCAAAACTGCCACATTTATGCCCAAACCCCTGTTTAATGACAACGGTTCTGGGATGCACACCCACCAGTCGATTTGGAAAGATGGGAAACCCCTGTTCTTCGGCGATGGCTACGCTCAAATGAGCAAGATGGCGCTGCATTATATCGGCGGTTTGCTCAGACATGCGCCAGCGCTGCTAGCTTTGACCAACCCAACGACTAACTCCTATAAGCGCTTGGTGCCAGGCTTTGAAGCGCCTGTGAACTTAGCTTACTCTCAAGGAAACCGTTCAGCTTCCATCCGGATTCCCCTCTCTGGTGACAATCCCAAGGCGAAGCGGATGGAATTCCGTTGTCCTGATGCGACTTGTAATCCCTATATTGCCTTTGCGGCGATGTTGTGTGCAGGCTTGGATGGGATTAAGAACGAAATTGATCCAGGCGAACCCTTAGATGTGGATATCTACGACCTCTCACCAGAGGAATTGAGCAAAATCCCATCAACTCCTGGTTCTCTGGAAGCCGCTTTAGAGCATTTAGAGAAGGATCATAGCTTCTTGACCAGTACAGGTGTATTCACCGAAGACTTTATCGACAACTGGATTGCCTACAAACTCGACAATGAGATCAACCCGATGCGGTTGCGTCCTCATCCCTATGAGTTTTCCCTCTACTACGATGTCTAGCCTCAGAAACTAGCACAAAATGAGAAAAAAGCCATCCCTAGGGGTGGCTTTTTTTTGCCTACATCTCCCCTCAACTCTAGGGTTGACTCTGTGAACTTTTCTAATTTTTTAGTTACAATACTTAACAAATGACAATCAGGTAACAACCAGCTTCACGACTCATGTCTGATACTTTGACAAAACTGGCATATCAAACATTCCAGCAAGGAAAAGCGGCGTTTGCACTCGCACACAAAAACACAGGATCACAACTACGGAATCTGATTAATCCTCCAATCAATCAGCTTAGAGCCAAATCCCTCTCTCCAGAAATCCTGCAACTACTTTGGCAAAAGTTCGAGCAGATTCTGGAGACCGATTGGCAGGATGCGGAGCGGGGCGTGTATCCTAAAAGCCTGCTGTTTGATAACCCTTGGGAAGACTTCTTGCGCTACTATCCAGAGATGTGCCTGGATTTACTGAACATCTGGGAGAGGGTCAATCAGAATAAATATCAGGAGTTCTCGCCAGAGATTGATATCGAAAATTATCCAAACTACTATCGGCGCAACTTCCATTACCAAACCGATGGCTACTTGAGTGATACCTCAGCCAACCTGTATGATTTGCAGGTAGAACTTCTGTTTAATGGTGGGGCTGATCCGATGCGGCGGCGTGTACTTGCACCGTTAAAGGAAGGACTCAAGGCGTTTGATACCGTTCCTGCTCAACAAATTAAGGTTCTTGATGTAGCCTGTGGAACGGGTCGGACTTTAAGGATGATTCGGGCAATGCTGCCAAAAGCGTCTCTATTTGGCACAGATTTATCCCCAGCTTATTTGCGTAAAGCCAATCAACTCTTATCGGAGATTCCGGGGGAATTACCGCAACTGATGCAGGCTAAGGCGGAGGAGTTGCCGTATCGGGATAATTATTTCCACGGTATCACTTGCGTGTTTCTCTTCCACGAACTACCACCTTCTATACGTCAGCGCATCATTGAGCAATGCTTCCGCGTCATTCAACCGGGAGGAGTGTTTGTTATCTGTGACTCTATTCAGGCGATTGATTTTCCCCAATTCATGCCAATGATGGAAAACTTCCCTGCTATGTTCCACGAACCCTACTACAGACACTACATTACCGATGATTTAGTCGGACGCCTGACTCAGGCGGGTTTTGAGGCAATTACAACTCAAAACCACTTTATGAGCAAGTACTGGATTGCTTATAAGCCTGAAGACGCTACGGTGTAGAATCGTTCTCGGCAATTAAGATCCCCGACTTCTTCAAGACGTCGGGGATCTGGGTCTTTGGGGGTAAGTCATCGGGATTAACCGATAAAATAAGCTTGGGGCTACTCCCACCTATCAAGACGCCAAATCAAGATTATGGCGTGAGATGAATTGCCAGATTAGGTAAATACCACGCCTTGTGTTATATACAATTGTCAACTGCTATAGAGAAACGTCTATGACCACTAAAAAATCGAATCCAGAAACGGTGTCTACAGAAAGCTTGTCAACGGAAGAGATCATCTCGACTGAGTTTATCCAAGATCAGGTTACCGTCAACTATGTAGAAACTATCGAAACAGTCATCTCCAGCCTGGAGCAAGATGACAGTGCGATGGTAAGCCATAACGATGAAGGTTATCTCTGGAAGTTTAAGTATGGTAGCGTTGAAGTCTTTGTCCAATTGACGGGTTCTACAGATGAGGATACGTTTACCGTTTGGTCTTCGGTGCTGCATCTCCCGGCTGAAAAAGAAGCCGAATTGATGCGTAGACTTCTGGAAATGAACTGGTCAGATACCTTTGAAGCCCGTTTTGGCATTGTGGATGATCAAGTAGTGGTGTTATCGTCGCGCACGGTGGCTGAATTATCGCCAGGAGAAATTTCTCGGGCGATTACTATCGTTGCCACGATCGCGGATGATAATGATGAAGCATTACAGGAAGAGTTTGGCGCGTCTTGAGTTGTACTACAACCAGACTTCGCGATCGCAACCTCCTCTCATCTATGGCTGAGATGGTAATCTAAACCCTTTCTATTCTACTGAGTCGGGTGCAAAACCTGAGAGACCTGTAGCGTTTTTGTAGTATTTTAAATCAAGGCTGTTGAAGCTTAGTTCTTTCCCTTGTCATTAATCTCAGGTATAGGAGTTCAAAACCGCGATCGCACTCCTATAACTCATCAATAATCGCCTGCTTTTGTTCCGTAAAACCAATAAAATCACGTTTAATTTTTACGAGCAATTACATAATAGCGCCACGGTGCGGGATAGCCTTCTATCGTTACAGATAAATCATCAGGATTCAGGAACTCTCGTAAACTATCGATATTTGCCCAAGGGGTGCGGCGCTGTTCCTCCACAGACAAGGGTTGAGCAAAAAAACAGTGAATCTGACTAAAGCCAGCCCGTACTAGCCAATTCTCCAAACAAGATTGAGTCGGCAAAAACCAAATTCCGCGTGCTTTAGCATAGCGCTTGCGAGGAGTCAACGCAACAGGAAGTTCCCCTGGAATTCCCTGACAATCAATCACAATTTCTCCCTTAGGTGCTAGGGCTTGTCGCAGTTTGCCCAATAAATTAATCGGATCTCGATGATGGTAAAGAATTCCTAGACAAAAAATCGTATCAAAGAAATTAGGATACAAATCAATATGCTCAACCCCCAATAACTCAAATGTCAGCATTGGTTGCTGAACAATATTTTGGATAAGCTGAAAGTTCCAAAAGTGCTTAGAAACTGGCTCAAACCCAATCACACACTCCGGCTCTTGATCAGCCATGCAAAACATAAAATAGCCATTGTGACAGCCAATATCCGCCACCCGACGATTTTTCAGGGAATGGATATGGGGCAAAATTCGCGCCCATTTCCAGTCAGAACGCCACTCTGCATCAATGGAAATATCAAATAGTTCAAAGGGTCCTTTTTTCCAAGGGCAAAAGGCTTGCAACGAGTGATAAAATCGCTGTTTTTGTTCGGTTGTGAGTTCCTCAGCATGACCCACTTTAACCACAGCATCAGAGAAGTCATACCAATCACTGTGGATGTCCTGAACCGCCTGCACCGCTTCCCGATATTGACTCACTTGAGGGGCGAATAATTTGGATTGTCGCTCTTGACGTAGCGATAAAATTTCCTCTCGTGCTAACGTTTTGGGGTAGAACTCTAGATAATCAGGGGGTATATAACCAATCGTTTGATCAGGATTTGTCATGAGTGGTCATCCGTTACTCTTGCTCAAAAGATTGGCTGTTGAACTTAAGTGTCCGACAGTTCTCCATGACGGTACGGGCGACGTCATCAGGCACCCCTTCAGGAATTTCTGCTTCAATTTCGAGGGTGAGTTTGACTTTTGCACCGTGCAAAGCGGTTAGGTGCTGGATTACTTCGTTCGCGATCGCGGGAGTATCTCGATTCACCCGCATGGCGTCAATTTCAACGTTACCATAGAACCGCCGGAGTACAGGAGTTTGGCTCCCTCCCGATCCATCGCCGGAGCTACCAATCGTTCCTTCATCACCAGAGGGCGAGCTATCACCCGATTCTGTCCCCGTTGTTGTCACTCCTTTTCCACTAGGGGTTGTAGGTGTCGGAGCTTGTTCGGCGTCGAACTGTCGTTGGGCAATGTCTGGTTTGACGAGCAAGCTTTGCGGACTAATTCTAGGCGTTATTCCCGTTCCCGCTAGCAAACCGAGATATTTTCCCGTTTCTTCGTCAAATCCCTCAGCATAGGCGAAGTTATCCGCCCAAATGGTTGATGCAACGCCATTGCGGATGGCTTCGAGGAGGACATTTTGGTCTTTCAATCGTGGCAGGTAAAGGTATTGGGTGAGGTACTCCCAGAGGCGCTTCAAGTCGATATGGTTGGTTTCTCGCCAGAGGAACTTATCTAGGGCTTCTAGGCGTAGGTTTGTCGCGGCGTAATTGTCAAGGAGATCGCCTTCATGGACAGCTTTTTTCCTTGCTCGCGCGATCGGTGAGTCTTGACCTTGCAGCCGCGTTTCCTTCCATTCGATACCGCCTTGGGCATCCGGTTGCATCGGCACTAAGAGCCATTGATAGGTATCGTTGAGAATATTATCAACATCTTTGTTCGTTCCATCCCTTTTCGTTTCTGCCTGACTCCGCTGAAAGTTATCGAGATTCAGGGTTTTCTTCTTGTCGTCAGCGAGAATCGACTCCCAGGCGAGGTATTGAGCGACATTCCGCTCTAGGTTCTCAATTTTGGCTTTGTCTGGAGCTAGGAAAAGCAGGGTATTTTTGTAGTAGCGAGGACTGCTTCCTTTGTGGTTTAGGGCATCTTCAATCCATTGGCGAGCGGAGGTATCGTCGCTGAGACGGCTGTAGGGATGCTGGGGAGCAAGCACGACGAGACGCACTCCTAAACTGGGGTCATCGGGAATATCTGCGGTTGATTCCGGGGCAATATGGACGGCACTGAACTCATTGCGCGACTTATCATTTTTTAGTCGTTTAATGATTTCTTCCCAAACCTTGTAACGATCGCTCTGGTATTGATTAGCTCGTTCTTGGGCGGTGCGGTTGACGTTGGGTTGGGTTGAAACCCAGTAGCGGTTACCGTCGATGTAGAGGTAGGTGGCTTGGTCGGTGAGACGGCGCAGGGCATCGCCAAAGGTGGCGGCGGTTTCTCCAGGCTGGACGCAAGCGAGTTTGATTCTGCGGTCTTCCAGTCCGCGATTGGCTGCTCGTAAAGTGGGGGCAGAACCCATGTAAATCGAGCGAGTCACTCGGCGACAGGCAGAGTAACGCCCTAGATTGGGGTTCTGTCGGTCTAGCGCCAGGGGTAGGGAGTTCGGGCCGTCTACGTCTTTATCAATAACGGGAATCCAGTTATCGTCCAGGTAGCGGGTTAGTTCGGACTGCACCTGGGAGTCGTCCATGGGGACGTGGGCTGGCATAATTAGCAGGCTTTGGTCGTTGCGTTCCCAGAGGGAGTGAATCACTTTTGCCATCAGGCGCAACACGCCACGGGTACGCTGGAATTTATCCAGACTCGACCAGTCGGAGTAGAGGCGATCGAAGAGTTCGGGATGAATCGGATAGGCGTCTCGCATCCGTCGCTCATAGTCGCCTTCTTTGCATTCAGCGGGAAACTCCTGTCTCTGAGTGCGGTACATTTCTGAGAAAGCCCGGATCACAGCATCCCGTTGGACAAAGAGGTTGGGGTCAGCCGCGATCTGAAACAGCCGCCGTCGCACGATCTCAAAGCTTTCTTCAGCGCTGGCGGGTCGCCAGGGGGACTCGACGCGACCGATCGCATTCTTGAGGCGATCGAGGGCTTCTTTGCCTCTCTCTCCTCCGATTTCAATATCAGAGGATGGAATACTGACAACGAGTAAAGTCTGCTTGGCGTTTTTAGCTGATTCGCTCAGGGTTTGAGCAAAGGTGAACTGGGTGTCGAAACTGCCACCAGCAATATCGCTGCGGTCGTGTAATTGTCGAGCATAGGCGACCCATTCATCGATCAGAATCAAACAGGGGGAAAAGCGGTTGAAGAGTACCTTGAGGGCATCGCCCGGATTGGTTGAGGTTTCATCGGCATTGCGAACGATTTCATAGCCCTCTAACCCGCCAAGTTGCCACGCCAATTCACCCCAGAGGGTTTTGATCAAAGGACGGTTTTGGCTCTTGTGTTCGGGTTTGTAGGGGGCGATACCGCTGGGCTGGAGTTTATTCCCCACAAGGACGGCGACGTTGACGTTTTGGGGGGGTTTGGTCAAGCTAGTCTCTTGGAAGATGGGTTCCATGCCAGGAAGATCCGCGATCGCTAAGGCATTGCACAAATGATACAGTGCTAGCATGGCGTGGGTTTTACCGCCACCAAAGTTGGTTTGCAGTTCAATCACCGGATCGCCGCCTTTTCCACTCAGGCGCAGTAATGCCCCGCTCAGGAGTTGCTTGAGTCCCTCGGTGAGGTAGGTACGCCGGAAGAATTCTGTGGGGTCACGGTATTCATCGGAGCCTTCATCCAGGTAAACTTGCCACAGGTCAGCGGCAAATTCAGCTTGTTGGTAGCGCCCTGAGGCGACATCGGGGTGAGGGGTGGTAATTTCGCGCCAGGGTTTTAATCCCGACATCGGCTGTCCGACGGTGGGAGCCACAGCCGCACGGCGAGTTTCCCGACGGGCTTGACCTTCAAAGCGAACCCGCAAGAGTTCTTGTTTCTGCTTTTCGACTTGATCGGCTTCAGTGGCTGAGATGGCACAGAGGAGGCGAGCCATGCTGTCGAGGGCGCGGTAAGCGTCATCGGTGGAGAAGGTGCTGGTATGCGCCCAGTCGTTACGGGTATCCCGCAGTTCGCTGACGATGCTGCGTTCGGAGCGTCCCAGGGTATTGCGGAAGACGTTATTCCACTGTTCCCACATCACCATCAGTAAGGCAGAAACATCTTCCTTGAGGACATCTTTCACCTCACGACGCGCCACGTAATGGTCGGGAAGACAAGCAGAGGCAGCACTCAACCACCGCTCGCCAAAGTTGGCTTTCATCTCTCGCTCAATGAAGGGATAGAGTCCATCTCGGAGTAAGTTTAAGGCTCTACCGACTCGTTCGTGGTTACTAATTGCCATGTTACTATGTTCTGGGGTTTCAGCTAGAGTTGGGATTTTTGGGTTTGAATGGTCTGACGAAAGGCTCGTAAGGCGGGACTTCTGCCAACGGCGATACTTTGTTCAAGTACCTCGGCGACTAAATTGAGGATTGGCAATGTGGGAAATGTGGGACTGATATCGACGCGCTGATACTGACCCGCTTGCAGTGTATAAAGGGTGAGTTGATTCTTTTCGTAGCGCCAAAGTTCAGGAACACCAAGGGCGGCATAGGCATCGATTTGGGTTTTTGAGGTGACATCGACTTCAATCGCCAAATCGGGGGGTGGGTCAATGGTTAGGTCAATGCGCCGTTTCCCTCGCATTTGCGCCTGGTTCTGGATGTAAAAGCACTGATCCGGTTCAATACCACTGTTCATATTTTCTTGTTTGAATGTGGTTGATCCGAAGCACTCACAGTCTATTTCGAGTTCATCTAAAAGAATTTTAACCAGGTCACCGATGAGTTCTTTATCAACTTCGTGTTCTGGGGTAGGCATTCTGATTTCTAAGATGCCGTGGCTATAGGCAATCCGGGAGGAACGGGTTTCACCGAGTTCGGCTAAGATGTGCTCGAATTGTTGCCAATCGAGGTGACGAATGAGTAACCGTTGACCGGGGGGTACGTCGAGTTGTCGGAGTTGCAGGGTAACCATGATTCAAAGTTTAAATCCTAAATCGCCTTGGATGGGCTGAGATTGAAACTCACTTGCCAAGCGGGTAATTTCGGGCCAAGAGATGACCAGGCTGTTGTAGGCAATGCCCTCGGCTGCCCAACCTTTTCTATCGCACAGGTTATAGAGTCGATAGGCTAAATCCCGTGCGATTTCGCCTCTGTCGCCTAATTTCGCCAACATTTCAGCCGCCCCCATCTCGCCTTTTTGGTCGAGTTCGTGGATGAGGTATTGGGTGACTTCCCAATCGGGCATCCGGCTATCGCTATTGGGATTCCAGTCTGACTTGAGTTCCTCCCGTTTGAGTAGGCGAACTTTGCCGCCCTTTGCTTCTAGGATTCCCGCATCAACCATGCCACTAACACTGGTATTTTTGGCTTTGGAAAGGGTTTCAGCATCACCATACTGTCCTGGGTTAAATTGATACTGCTCGAACCAGGTGAGCGCCCAACGGGTATCGCTGTCAAATGCGCCTTCTTGTTCGGTGAGATATTCGTCGAGGATTTGGTTGATCAGTTGTAGGGCGGTGCGAACCCGCATGGGGGAACCGTCGTTTTCGAGAACGGCGGCGTATTGAGAGAAGACTGCCATACCGGGTCCGATGCTGGCTTGGGCGAGGTCTACGGGGGCGATGTTGCCTTGTTGCAGGGTTTTCAGGGCTTTGGGGAGTTGGCGTTTGAGTTCGGTGAGGAATTGGCGACGGGTGGTTTTGGGTGCGTCGGTGGGGCGGGGGCGACAAACGAGGACGATGGAGGAGGCGAGGGCGTTGGAACCTTGTCCCCGCATTCGGTTGCTGAGTTCAGTTCGCAGAGGCCAAGTACCACCGATACTAAAATTCTCTTGCATTAGCTACCATGTCGGAACATATCGGCAACCATTTCTTGAGATTTCGGGACTAACACAGTGCTAAATATTTCCGGATAAATCGAGCCAATCGATTGGCGTAGCCATACATAGAAGAAATCCGCCAAATCTGCATAGGGTACTGCGTCATAATAAGGGGGATCTGTAGAGAATATCTTTGCGGTTGAGTCATTTTTGTGGGTTGCGGTTGCATCATGTTGTCTTGCGTTTCCACTGGCTTTACTTGGAAGGTTTTCTACGACTTTCCAAATCCAATTAATCGCCCCAATAAAATTGCCACTAGAATCACTTAATGGATTAGCTTCTGCAAAATCCTAAGCCATAGGTATTGCTTGTCTTGTAAATACATGACTCATTTTTTCTCCACTAATATGCCATGTGCAAATATTACTCCAATAATCTGAGCTTTTATCAATTGCAAAAGCCAAATAAACAGCGATCGCATCTCCATACGCTCTTGCCCCAGTCCCGCCATCATTCAGCGGCACATCATCATCAGACAGACCCGCAGAGATAGCATCTTGCGTCGCCTTTTCCCTTGCCTCACTGACTAAATCGCTGAAGGTGGTTAGAGCAACAAGTTGGCGATTTGTAAATAGATCGGCGTGTTTTGCCATACCGTAATTTTGCACCCGAAACCCCAGCGCCTCCTTCGGCAAATTCGTTTCTGGTTTCCATTTTGGTTGAGCAGAATTGGCAATTTTTTCATGTTCCTCAGTAGGAGCAAGATAAACCCGCCCACTTTGCCCTTCAGCAACAATTGCCATCAACTGCTGACTCATCCGCCCCGCCTTGCCCTCACTGCGAATATGGTCAAACGGCACAGGCGTTTCACAAGCAATACACCCTGCACCTTTACGGCTCACCGTTCCCTCTGGTACTTTCCCCTTTCCAGTTTTCACCTCAAACTGAATTTTGGGCGGAGTCTGTTCCCGATCAATTTGCGGCTCAACCCAAGCCTCCTTCCCCTTCTTCGTCGAAAGCTGAAAACTCCGCACCAAAGGCATTTGACAGCCACAAGCCGGGTTCGGACATTTCACCGTCCGCGCCCACAACCATGCGATTACCGTTGCTTCACCACCGCCATATTCTTTCGGTAACTCCACAGTGGGGTACAAATGCCCAATTCGCTTAAACGCCTCATCCCGCATCCATTGCCCATAAAACCGCACATCCGCCGCCAATCCTTGCGCCCCTTTCCAAACATTCATCCCCTTTTTCTGGCGATTTTCTGGATTAATAGGCGATAAATCTTTAAACTTAGGCGGAATCTCAATTAATGCCTTATTAATCAACACCGCCACCGGATTCAAATCGCTGGCATGAGCTTCTAATCCCAAGCGCTGCGCCTCCAAAGGAATCGAGCCACCCCCAGCAAAAGGGTCATAGACAGGCGGCGCATATTTAGCAATATAATCCCGTACCGCCTCTGGCTTCGTTGGCGGTTCTTCCCCCCGTTCCCACGCCAAACATCGGGCAATTTCCTTTTGTGCCTCGTCAATGATTGCCGGTTCTTTGATATCATCCCAGGACACCAAACCGCGCACCACTTGCTTTTGATTCCCCTTTTTATCGGTTTCGATAGTAATTCGTCCTAAAATATCAAAGAGTCGCTGCCGTTCCCGCTTCTGGTCTTCTTCTGTGGGAAACCTATCCGCCCAACTGGACGGATCATCGACCAAAGACGCCCATAACACGGCTCGACAAGCTGCCAATGGTCGTCTCGCCCACCACAGATGCAGCGTTGAGGGATGCCCATGGCGAATCGACTTTTCCCGAGCCGATTCTGCATTGATGGCTTCTAGAGGCAGGGCAACTTCAATCAGCTTCTTTCTCATCGGGTGTTATTGGCTATCCACACTAAAATACTGAGTACCTGTTCAACCGGGGGAACCGGATAATCCGTCAAATCCACTGTTACTATACTGTCCTCTAACTTAAGAAACCGCCAAGCCGTTCCTGTCGTCACACTGCCATAAATCGTGGGAATTGTTTGTTGATTCGCCCGGTTAAAGCGCTGCGCTGCCACCATCTCAGCCAAACACTGTCCCATCCCTCGCTTCAAGTCGTCTTTTTTCGCTTCCACCACCACCAAAACCGGGGCTTCCACCACAATTTGCTCGGGTGATTGACTGATTAAAAAATCACAGATGCCATTGAGTCCAGCTTTGGGGTCTACATTGAACTCTTCTCCTGAAAAAACGCTGATTTTCCGCTCTAAGACTTGCTGAACCTCCAACAGAATCGGATTAATAATCGCTTCAGAACGAGCTTTTTCATTGCCAACCGCGATCGCCCAAGGAATATTACGCTGAAGCATTTCCTGCAAGAGGGAACTGGGTTGCACTTCCGGGAGAACCGGAAAAAAGCGATCGCCCTCAATCGTCTTTAAGCTAAAATCTTGCTTTGCCTTGGACCAGGTGAATTCTCGATAACTCATCTCGGTTGCTCCCTCCGTTCCCATAACTCTTGCCAGTGGTAGTTCACGCTACTGGCACCAAAATCTGGCTCCCGTTGAAACGGTTCCCTCACATAACGCACCACACAGCCGTTTCCTGGTAACTTATACTCTCCCCTCGCTTCCCGAACCACAAACGCATCCCCTTCGGGAAATTTTTGATTAGGGGGAACCTGCACCAACGCCAAAATATAATTATCTGGCTGATTCAGAGCCGTGAGGATTTCATTTTTGGTGACCGTGACGGTATCCGCTCCTTCTATTCTGCCCTTGACTTCTATAAACCGCAGCCGCCCGGTTCCAGGTACAACTGATTCGATGTCATAGCCACACTTTTTGGCACTAACATCCTGAGGCTGATAACCGAATGCTTGTTCCTCTGCCATAACTGCTTCCATCGCCAACTGTTCTACCCGCTTCGTTTCTCTGGCAAACATTGTGGCAGTCGAATCCCGTTTGCCTTGCAGCCGTTGCAACAGTCCAATAGGTACAACCAGCGCCCCACCAACCACTACAGGCGGCATCGGGGACAGCTTGCGTTCCTGTTCCAATTCAGACAGACGCTTCTGTAGCCGTGCGGCTAACTCATCTGCCCGTTGCTGGGCTTTTGTGGAGTTGAGCTTGGCATTGGGCTTGCCTGCTTGTTCCTGTAACCGCAAATCTGCCGCCCGTTGATCCCAATAGTTAATTTCCTTAGTCAGCCGATCCTTAACCGCCCGAACCGTCTTTTCAATTAACTCTTGTTTACGTTCCCCCACCTCCTGGAGATGGGGAGTAACCAAGTTGGCAATGGCATAGCTGGTGGCTTGACTTTCAATTTCATCTCGAAGCCCTACAGAACCCAGAACCGATTCCACGAGGGGTTTTTCTGCTTCCTCTAGGGGTCGATAGTCGAGATAGGGAGCATAACCTGCCCCCTTAGCCTGTCCGGTGGTGTCAATTTCTACATACTGCATCCGGCGAGAAACAACCCGACGCCGACCTTCCCGTTCTGTGCGAGCATCTTGAATGGAATGCTCTAAGTTTCATCCCTCGGATAAATCGCGAGGGCTTTCACCATTGCTTATCCTGTAAACCAAAGCACGTACCGCTTCACCCGGATCATTTTGATCCACTAAAATGGCTCCCTGTCGCAGCAAATCACGGTGGCGTTCTAAGGTCAGATCGAGGGTAGCATCCAGGATAGGATGACCGGGACAGATGAAATCCGCCAGGGGTTTTCCAGGAACGCTAATCAGTTCCTTCTCAAAGCAAACCCGCTCATAGCGCCGCAGAATCGGATCACCTATGCTAATCTGTCGATCGCGATTACGAATCACCGCCGGGACATGGGTAATCTCATAGCGCTTGGGTTCCCGTTGGCGAATCGTACCCCCTAAACGCTGAAAAGCTGCCAAGAAAAAGGAGGCAATAAAATGGGGCTGAAGTTTCCGCGCCTCTGCCCGTTCCATATCCTCTCGGATTTGCTGCACCTTCGTCGCATCCATAGAGTCTCGCGCCAAGGCACGTTCTTCTAGCAATTCCCGTAGCCGCCCTTGATCGAGGCGATCGGCAACCACCTGGTTAAGCTTCGCTTTGATATCCTCGCGATCGCCATAACGAATTGCTTCGATCAGCAGTTCCCGCAATTCCTTCCCCGCGATCGCTTTCCCCAAGACATCGAAAACCTTACCGCCGAGCGCGTTTTGCTCCTTTTCCAGTTTCTGCAACAGCGCCAGATACACATCCCCCTCGCGGGTTTCCCCAGCCACCAGATTCCAGAGGTGACAGACTTCCGTTTGCCCAATCCGGTGAATCCGCCCAAAGCGCTGCTCCAGACGATTGGGATTCCAAGGCAGGTCATAGTTCACCATCAAATGCGCCCGTTGCAGGTTAATCCCTTCACCTGCTGCATCTGTGGCAATCAAGACTTCGACGGTTGGATCTTGCTTGAAGGCTTCTTCTGCCTGTTTACAGAGATCGAAGTTGAAAGCCCCCGTCTTTTAAGCGGGGGATGAAAACGAGAAAACGTCCAGGCGAGCAGGATTTATCCTGCCAGTCTTTTTTTGTCCGAAGGT